>JAQVHS010000021.1 GCA_028696075.1 Candidatus Gastranaerophilales bacterium | reverse complement strand
TGTTTTGATGATTTCTTCTGGTTTTGCTTTTTGTCCTTTTTTCATATCTTAGTCCTTTCTTGATTGAGTTAATTTTATCTCGAAAACTAACTTCTATACTGGACCAATTATACGGGGTTAGGACAGCGGCAAGCTTTTAAAATGGCAGAGGCAGAGCATGGATTGCCTTCGACTTGGGGATTAAGCCAATTTCACACTATGGATAATGTTATTCCTTATTTACGCATACAAAAATGTAGTGACGCAGGAGGGTGTTTTTCAGACACTTATAAAAACATGGATGGTACACCCAATACAAATTTAGTGGATATAGATACTTCATCTTCTTTTCCAAAATTCAGGTTGAGTAACGGAGTAACTTTATTCACTTCTCACGTTAATAAAGATTGCATATATCCTGTACCCAATAATAAGAGTTGTCTATGGATTAGAGTCGATTTAAATGCCGACAATCCACCTAACGCTCAAGGAGTAGATTTATTCGGATTTTACGTAACTAATGAGGGAGTCTTCCCTCTTGATGATTCAGGTCACTATGGACCTGTATATTGCTCAAAATCCAGAGCTAATTATGGGAATTCAAGTGGTATAAATTGTGCCTACATTATTATGCAGCAAGGTAATATGGATTATTTGCATCCATAAATTTATATGTCTTTATACCCCAGTGCTAAAACTGCTTCGGGCGAAGTCAGATAATCATATTCTGCTTCTGTTAGGATGTTATTTTGAATAATGTAATCCCTGACGTTTAATGAGCTTTCCTCAATCTCGGAAGCTATTTGTGCTGTTTTTTTATAACCGAGTTTGGGAACAAGAGCGGTTAATACGGCATAGCTATTATCAAGAGTTGCTTTGATATATTCTTTATTGGCTTTTATTTCTTTAATACAATTTTGAACAAGCATTTCATTTGCATTAGTTAGCAAATTCAATGATTCTAAGAATGAGAATGCTATTAAAGGTGCAAATTGGTTAAGCTCAAGCTGTCCCATCGAAATGCATTGGTTAATAATTACATCATTTCCAAGCACTTTTATACCGACTTGCGCTGCAGCCTCAGGTATAACAGGGTTAACTTTGCCCGGCATTATAGAAGAACCTACCTGTCTTGGCGGTAAAATTATTTCCGCTAAACCTGCTTTAGGACCTGAATTTAATAATCTTAAATCATTAGAGATTTTTATAAGATTTGTTGCATGTGCCTTCAGAATTCCTGAAACTTCGGCAAAAACGTCCCAATTTTGTGTGTTTTCAACAAGGTTTTCGGCTCTTGCAAGACCAATATTTGTTAAATCTCTCAAATGTTCGATTACTCCGAATATAAACTTTCTTGGGGCATTCAACCCTGTTCCTATTGCTGTCCCGCCGATATTTACTACTCTAAGGCGCTCTTCACATTTGTATATGCGCCATCTGTCTCTTGCAACTGCTTCTGCATAAGAAGAAAATTCTTTGCCTAAAGTAATCAAAACAGCATCCATCAGCTGCGTTCTGCCGACTTTTACAATATCAGAAAATTCTTTTTCTTTCTCTTCAAAAGCAGCCTGAAGTTCCGTAACTTTTTTTTCAAGGTTGTGTAATAAAAATATTGATGCAATTTTTAATGCGGTAGGATAAACATCGTTTGTTGACTGATACAAATTAACATCTTCAATAGGGTCAATGTTCTCGTTAGTTTTTTGCCTGGCATAATTTGCCAAAACCTCATTTACATTCATATTTAGAGATGTCCCTGCTCCACCTTGCATAGGGTCAACTATTATTTGAGAATCAAGCTCCCCTGATATAAGAGCATCGCAAGCCTCAATTATTGCATCATTTTTTTTGTCATCTCTAACCCCAAGGTCTTTTATTGTCATAGTACAGGCTTTTTTTACATACCCGAAAGCCATTATAAAATATCTATGGTGTCTATAATCCGAAAGCGGAAAATTTTCTTTTGCCCTTAAGCTGTTAATACCCCATAGTACATCATCGGGGATTTGCTTTGTGCCTAAAAAATCTTTTTCTTCTTTGAAACCCATTATTTTACCTGCCTTTTAAGCTCTTGATAAATTTGGTGCGCCATAGCAAAAGGTTCTAATGCACGCTCAAAAATGCCTAAAGAATATGCAATCGAAAGCCCATAATTGGTAATAGGTACACCTGCCTGTTTGGCTTTCATTATCCTTGAGAGTATTTCGCGTCTGTTTGTCATGCAAGCACCGCAGTGTATTATAAGATTATACTCGGAAATATTTTCAGGGAAATCATGCCCTGCATAGTGTACAAATTCTAACTTTCCGCCTACATATTGAGTCAGCCATCTCGGGATTTTTACCGTCCCTATATCATCACCTATTGCATGGTGTGTACAGGATTCGCATATTAAAACCTTGTCATTTGGTTTAAGAGTTTCTATAGCAAGGGCCCCCTTAACAAATTCTTCCAAATCCCCTTTGAACCTTGCAAAAAGTATTGAAAAAGATGTCAGTTTAATATTTTTGGGCACATCTGCAGACACCTTCAAAAATGCCTGTGAATCCGTAATAACTATTTGAGGCGGCTTATTTAACCTGCACAAAGCTTCTTTGAGTTCTCGTTCTTTGACTACCATCACCATTGAATCGTTGTCGAGCAAATCACGTATAGTTTGAACTTGTGGCAGTATAAGTCTGCCTTTTGGTGCTTGCAAATCAATGGGTACAACCAGAATGCCCATTTCCCCCAGGGGGATTAAATCAGCTGCAATCATTGGAGGATTAATAAATTCTTCGGGTGCATTTTCAATAAGTTTTTGCTTAAGGTTATCCATCCCAGACCCTGTTTTGGCCGAAGTAATTACTATAGGGACATTTAGGCTTTTAACTTCAGTCAGCTTTTCTTCTGTAATTTCAGTTAAATCGGATTTATTAAAGATTGCTATTATTGGGATTTTTCTTGCGATAAATTCATCATAAAGTTCTTTTTCAAATATGCCCCAATCCGTCCGGTCGGATACTATTAAGGCAATGTCAATTCTGTCAAAGATTTGCATTGTTTTTTTTATTCTAAGTTCACCCAACTTGCCCTCATCATCAACACCTGCAGTGTCAACAAAAAGCACCGGTCCTAAAGGTAAAAGTTCCATTGCCTTTTCAACAGGGTCAGTTGTGGTGCCTGCAATCTCTGAAACAATAGAAATATCTTGGTTTGTTAAAGCGTTTAAAATATTGGATTTACCTACATTACGCTTGCCGAAAATCCCTATATGGAGCCTCATTCCCTTTGGAGTGGTTTGCATTTAATGCCTTCCTTTGATTAAAACTGTTTTTACTTCAATTATCATAGCATTAATTTTAGAATAAATTAATTTACTAAAAATAAAATAATTTACTTATGAACTGTACTAAAATCCCAGATGAAATGATTTTCGATTCTGAGGTTAAAAAAGTATTAAATATACGTCTATATATTAAAACGAATCTTTTTCTTTTTCCAATTCTTCGACTTCTTTCGATTTTATTGCTGAATAATAAGCTGATTCATCTGCCCAAGTTATATCACCTAAATTAGAGCTTTTCAGGGCTGCTTGATATTCTTCTTCAGAAATCAGACCTAATAAATATTTCGGACGAAGGTATAAAAATACGTAATTTTGATCTTTACACTTTGGACAAGAGGAACTGTTGTATAATGAAATTGTTGATTCTTCTCCGGTTGCTGTATTTGTGTATGTAAATTCAGTAGTAGATTTAGGCCCCCAGCCTATAAATTCATGGGTATATTTGTTATACTTCTCTTCAAGCTCAATATTTAATTTTTTGGCAAGTTCAAAATCCGGTTCAAAAGAAGTTGCTCCACTAGCATAATATTCAGCAAAATTCCTAAAATCATTCGTTATATTGCCGCCTTTTTCTTCCATCAATTCAAATGTTGCGGCAAGCATATCGGCTGAACCTTTATTTTTTTCAAAATAATTGTCATAAAAATCTATTTCTTCATTAGAAATTATTGCATCTTTTTGAACAACAACATCGACTCCGTTGATAATGGTTTTCTTTCCTCCGCTACCAATAGCGTAAGACTCTCCGCAATTCATTGTTTCTCGTCTTGTTAGATTGCCTATATAAATAGACATAAGCGAACCTAAATCTGACTGATTTGCGCCCTTTGTTTCTTTTATCTTCGCTTTTGATGATTCTAAAGTGCTTTTTAACAATGCTGCCGAAGCTGCATCGCCTGCATCTTCATATTTTTTTATTGAATCTTTTACTGAATTATATGTAACATCATAATTTTTATCATGAATGCTATCCATAAGTTCTTTTTTTCTTGAAGAACAATCAACAAGTTTTTGAGTCTCTTCTAAAGACATAAAACCATCGCTATCAGTATCTATTTGGGCAAAATTTTCTAAAGAAAAATTGCTACTCAATCTAAAGCCAAAAAAACTACCTTTATTCCCATTTGATTTTAGTTCATAGCAAGTTGCCACATTTCCACTGATAAAAGAAGTTGTATTTTTTACGATATTTTCTATAATTTCTTTTGCTTCGCCAGTTATATTATTTTCTTTAATTAGTGATGCTGCTAATGATGAATTAATACGTGTAGATTTTTGTTCGGGATTAGACTTCGACTGCACTTCCTCAATAATTAAATTGCGCAAATTATTAAAATTAATACCTTTCCCCTCAACATAAAGATCCGACCAGTTGATATTGCCCGTGGTTTTATTTGTTTTACCGTCAGTAGTAGTATTTACGCTGTCAGTAGCTCTAATACCTTCTGTTGCCACAATTGAAGGTGTTAGAGCAATTCTTTGTGCATAAGAGATATCCACACTTTGTTGTAGCGTCGAAGCTATGTTGTTATAGTTCATTTGTTGTGTATTAAAAATTCGTACTTGAGTTAAACGTAAGTTTTTATTCGTTTCAATTGCCTGCCCTAATGTAGATAATTGCGTTTTTATTGATGCTATTTCTCCATTTATAGCTGCAAGTTCAGAATTTTCAGAGGATACACTATAATCGCCCAATTCATCTGCAATTACCTTTGAATAATCTTTCGTTCCATATTTGCCTGCGGCATAATCCGCATTTATTTTTGCAAGTTTCGCATCATATTCGGCTTGTTTTTTTTCTGATATTTCCTCTGCTTTTGTTTGGTACTCTTTTTGTTTAGTTTCTATTTCTTTTTGTTTAGACTCATATTGCGCCTCTTTTGACTCTATCACGTTGTCTGTAATCTCAATTGATGCTTGTTGAGCAAATATGTTTGATTTTAATACAGTTAAATCTTTTGTATATTGATTAATGTTGTTATAAAAAGCTGTTGAGGAATCGGCATTAGTATTGCCTTCAGGAGTATCTGTTTGAACCGTTTTTCCTGTCGAATTGTCTTTTGGTTCTTCAGCCAGTATTTCAGTGAAAGCTTGTTCTATATCGTCAGTAATAATAATATCGTTGGTGTCATCATCATCTAAATTCAGCAATTGCAAATATTGCCAATCCTCAATATCTACTATACCATCTTTATTGAAATCGTAAGCCTGATCTGGTTTAGCAGCTGAGGTTAAAAAAAAGTTAATTGGATCTATTTTTGTCATTAAGATATTCCTCATATCTTTCAATATTCTTGGATATACATGTCTAATCGGCATCTTTTAGGTTTATCTTTAATAAAAAAGTTTTTTTGTTACAAAATTTAACATTCATTTTCAGCAGATGATTCAAGAAGCAAGCATAACTTCAAGTGCGGGTAAAATCGATATTATTTATTTACCGCCATATACTGATATCAAGGCTGATGATGTGGGAAATTTTATCCGCAAAAAAATTAAATGGTATTTTGAAAAATAAAATAAAATAAATCTCTCTTATGTGCTACACTCGTTCTTTTTCGAAAGAGCGAGTTTTTTATTATCTGTGTAAAATCTGTGTAATTTCTATTGCATTTCACATGGATTATAGTGTTACAAAATTATATTTTTTTAATTTCAATTAAATTTTTTCAAGAATTGTATAACCAGACGGATAAAAACATTGCTATGTAATTGAAGGCAAATCGCTGAAGTTTAGGCTGTGTCTTGATATTGAGGCAGTTCCGCCTTGTCCATAAATATGGAATCGAAATTAACGGAATTAACGATTTTTTACCATTATTTTTAACGCTTTTTCCTTTGAAAACACTATAAAAAGCCGTCTTTAGGTATAATTTGACAGACAGAATGGAAAATGTGACAAGCAGAATGGAAAAATTTTAATTTTGCGAAAATCAAGTCGGAAAATTTTCCAAACTGATTGTCAGACATTTAGAATGAACCTGATATAAATTTCAAAACTTACTGATAATTTTTCTAGCAAATGAGTTTAAAATTTAACATAAAAGTTTTTAATTAAGCTTAACGGCTTAAGATTAATTAAGAACTCTAAAGCATTATTCGGTTATCGTACCAAGGCTACTATCATTTGATAATAATTCTGAAATACAAACCGTTTCACTTTGAGGAGATAAATTACATTCCAGTTTATCTATTGCCAGTAATACCGGCATCTGTGTTGATATCCCATTAAATATGCAAGTCCCAACTGGAAGAGTAGGGATAGAATCGGCGGTGATTTTATCAATGTAAGAAATGGAAGTTTCAACAGCTTTTAAGCCTTGGAAATATGTTCTATTACCGCACGATTCAGTAAAATACAATATGTCATTAGATTATTTAGTGTAAATATTTACAATCAGCCCAAGGATTTAAATTTTAATTTACTTTAAAATATTTATTAACATCAAAATCAAAATTAATCGGGTCATCATTATAAATATTTTCTATATTGTAAGTATTAATAGCGCAGGAACTATAAAAATCTTCTTTAAATATACCATCCTTGCATACATATATTTTGTTATTGTGACACCATTTTATGGTGGGTATAAAATTAAAATTAATTCTTGCCTATTTTTAATCATTGCTCCATTGCATTCAAGATATCACTCTATTTAAGAGCTGTATCAGGTTAACCTATAAACTATTTAAAATATCTTGAAGATATGTTTTGTAGTAGGTTTTTAGGGAGGCTGGTTTTTTTATTTTAACATCACAGCCCCATTTGAAGAGTTCCTGGCAAATGGCATAAGTTCCGCCGGCTTTGAATTTTACCTCAATATTACCGTTATCAAGCACTTTGACTTTTTGAGTCGGATGAAAGTGATAATTCAATACATCCTCAGCAATTATTTTATTGAATTCTAGAACAATATCAATAGGTTCTTCCTGATAAATCCCAAACGATTGTG
>JAQVHS010000020.1 GCA_028696075.1 Candidatus Gastranaerophilales bacterium | reverse complement strand
TCTTCCGATCTTCGGCGTTCCTTTGGTGCAAGCGGCCCCCTCCAGCGACCATGGGCGGGAAATTGCCGACAGCCTTTCGGGCGGTCCAGATTTCTGGGAAGCGAGGGGGCTTGGGGCGAAGGATGCCCTGAGCTTGCGCCGCGCGCCGTTTGCGCATGCGCCACTCGTGACACGCTTCGCGAATGGAACCGTCCTCAAGAATCTCGGTTGCCGGATCATCAGCGGGGGACGTTGGTGTCGTGTGGAGCGGCCTGGCGATCCGGCCGTGCGTGGCTGGGTCAACGGGCGCTATCTGCGTGAATCCGCAGGGTCGAGATGACCGCTACTTGGGGTGCATAGGCGAAGCCATTGTTGCACCTAAAGTCGAAGACTTCGAGGCAACGCAGCCGATTGATTGGGCAACCTCCATCATCCCCCACGCTTCCGTGCCGGCGACTTTTGATGGGCCTTCGGATCGAAGCGGCTCTGACCGTGGATCTGCTGCGCGCCCGCGTCGCTTAACGTGGCGCGCGCCGTCGATTGCCGGGCGCCGCGATCCAAATCAGGGGCGTTGAGAGCGCGCGCCGTCATGACGACCGCGAGAATTGAATTGGTAGCGGGCGTCCGCTCGGGGCAGCTGATGTCGTCCATTGCACAATTCCTCGAATCCGTCCGGACGGCGGCGTGATCCGCGCCATATAACGAGAGGAATGTGGCATGAGCGCAGATGTGAGCACTCGGTCCAGCGCCATATGGTCGTTGTGACAGCAACCCGTCGGGCGCCCTACTGCCTTCTCGATTCTGACTGTGATTTCCGATTGAGCGGCCATTACCGACGCGGGATTTCACCCTCTCCCGCAAACGCCCCCATGGAGCGGTCTTGCTGTGCGGGTCCATTTCAGTCGTCCTCGACGTCAAATCGGAGCGGTTCGGCGGCTATTTGACGCAAGCATTGCATTAATAGTTGAAAATAGACTGGTTTGGCTGATTGTTATTTGGGCGAACTTCTATTGCTCCCATCAAAAAAATGCGTCAAACGCGCTTCTCCCCGAAAAAGCGACACAACTGTTATGTCTAAGCTGCGGGATGTCGACATAAATCACGAAAGGCGAAAGGCGCACGGCTAAAATGAATGAAAGACAAGATTTCGATGGCAAAAAGAAATGCGACAACTCCTGCCGAGTTTTAGTCGTCGATGATAACGAGGACGTCGCGAACAGCCTTGTTGCGCTCTTACAAGTGATGAGCGTCGACGCATGTGCGGTTTATGACGGACTCACCGCTATCGAAATGATTCCTAGTTTCAAACCACAACTGGTTTTTCTCGATATTGACATGCCGGACATGGATGGCCATGAGACCGCGAGACGCATCCGGGCGATACCAATCGCCGGCGCTATTTTTCTGGCCGCATTTTCGGGCTTGCCGAAAACGTTTCGAACCACCTCGACGGAAGATGTTTTCGATACGTATTTCATGAAGCCACTCGACGATAGGGTCCTCGGAAACCTCCTTTGCGCGGTTCTGTCAGAGCGAGGCGCGCGCGCCTGTAAACATTGCCCCGCATGCCAGGGAGGCGCGCCGGAACGGCCCCAGTTCAACTAGCCCGCTAGGGAGCGAGGTCGCCCGCACGCGCCAGAAGATCGTCTGTCGGCATCCTTGTTGTGGGTCCGACTGTCGCCACGTCCACGATCTTCGTCAAGGCGCCGGCGAGGATCGCCAATTGCGCCTCTTTTCGCTCATTGCGTATCCCTTCCGTCGCCGCCCTGCGCCGATCGAAGCGCTTGCGGAGCGGTGGAGACAGCGGCCGGGCGCGCGCGCCCGTCGTCTTCGGCGACGGTCGCGCCATTAATGCGAGCGATAAGGGTCCGCGACGGCCTGAACCTCACGACCTTGCGCGCCACGATCGTCGCCTCGGCCCCCGTCTTCGGATTGCGCCCCGGGCGCGCCCGTTTCGAGCGGACATCAAAGCTACCGAAGGAGTACAATAGCACCGACTCTCCCCGTTCGAGCGCCTCGAAAATTTCCTCGAAGAACATCTCAAGGATGTCGCGGGCCGCCGCGCGGGACAATCGCCCCGCGCAATTGGTGAAGATCGATTCTTGCAATGCCTCCCGCGTCAGGGCGCGTCCGCTCTTGCTCTTCAAAATAGGCTCCTCAAAACCCCTTGGGCACACGATAATGGCGGCTGCCGTCCAGTGACGAGAAATCTCTGCCGCCTTGGCGTCAATCTCGACACAGAGATGGTTCTTGCCCTTCTGATCCTGGCATTTGTCGGTCGGAAGCGCACGCTTTTGGCGTGAAGCGCGCCGCCTTTCTCCTCCATCTCCTCGACCGTCGCAGCCACCACCCGAACGCGTGCGCGTTCCTCAATATTTGAGAGGCTAGAGGATTTAGCGTTTCAGGGTGAGCAGTCGATCTTAAGACGCTTCGCTGGCACGCTGCAAAAATTAAGACTTTTGAGGACAATCCTTGACCGTTGCGCTACAAGAGGTTACGTTTATCGAAAGATATGTCCGATAGTTTAGCCCCAAAACGCCTTGGTTACGCCCGCGTCTCCACTGTCGGGCAAACCCTTGAGGCGCAACTCGACCAGCTCAAGGCGGCGGGGTGTTCGCGCGTCTATCGCGAAAAGGTTTCCGGCGCGAAAGTGGACAGGAAGGAGCTGGGCAAGCTCCTCAAATCCATCGCTTCCGGCGACGTCGTAGTGGTGACGCGGATCGACCGCCTCGCCCGATCGACCTTCGAGCTGTTCGCTATCGTCAAGCGCATCGCGGACGCGGGCGGGCAGTTCCAGAGCCTTGCCGAGCCATGGGCGGACACCGCCACGAGCACCGGACGGCTGATGATCGCCGTGTTGGGCGGCCTGGCCGACGTGGAGCGCGACCTGATCCGCACCCGCACCAGCGAGGGACGGGCGCGGGCGAAAGAGCGCGGCCAGCAAATGGGCCGCCCCGCCAAGATGACCGTCGCGCAGAAACAAGAGGCGAGACGGCGGCGCGCCGATGGAGAGGCCGTGGCCGATCTCGCCCGATCCTATGGGGTGAGCCCCGCCGCCATCTACAGGGCCACTGCCAATGCTTGACGCCGTCATTCTTCGCCGAACGGACCCAGGCCGAAACATGGCCAGGTTCTATCGCTTGGACATTCAGCCTGATCTGTTCGGCGAATGGCGTCTTGTCCGGGAATGGGGGCGCATCGGGCAAGCGGGACAATTACGCCAAGCCATCTATCCCTCTCAGGCGGAGGCTAGAACTGCCCTTGAACGACTTTGCCGAGTCAAAGAAAAACGCGGCTATGTGTATGTAATATAAAGACATTATCATATATAGAAAAGAAACGCAAAACTCGTGGCTCCTCCCGTCTCAACGTCCCATGCCTGTTCGGCCGCCTCGCTCCTCCGATAAGCTGCCGCCGAACGGACGTTTGGCGTCAACCATCCGATTTGGCAGAAAGGCCCGGCGCAAACCGGGCCTTTCTGCCCTCAAAGAGGCAAGGTCGGCGTTGCTTTGATTAGAATCTGGCGACGACCGACGTGGGTCTCCAGTCGAAATGGTAATTGACGCCAACGCGGGCGATTACACCCTGATAGTTGAACGTCGTCGTTGCGCCATTGATGATCGCAATCGAGTTCGGCGCAGCAGGATTGATCAGTGGACTGAATTGGCCGCCGACCGACTGCGAACCCAGGTCATAGTAAAGCGCCTCGACCTTCGCGCTCCAGTTTTGCAAGAACATCCACTCCGCGCCGCCGCCAACGGTCCAGCCGACCCTTGTGGAGCTAAGGGAAGTCCACGTCGGGGTAACTGGATTTTCGGGATGCGCGATCTCGTTTCCGGGATGCCAGTGATAGCCGCTGGTGCCCACGCTCGCGTAGGTGTTTCCATAAGCGAAACCGCCGGTGGCGAAGAGTAGCAGAGATGGCGTCGCCAGTAAGCCGACGCGGCCTCTGGCCGTGCCAATCCACCCAATGCCGGCAGAAGCGTTCACGACCCCGCTTTGCAAATGCAGGAAGTTCTCCGCGGGGTTTGCCGTATTGCCGGAAGCCCCCGCCAAGCCATACGACGTTCCGCCGCCCGAGATGCTGGTTCCTTGAAAATCCGTCTCGAAGCCGAGCACAAAATGCGGGCTGACCTGATAGTTGTAACCAATCTGCCCGCCGCCGACAACGCCGGCCTGCCCGACGCTGGCGTTTCCAGCCCGATAGCCGGACGTCCAGCCGAATGGTAGATTATACGCGCCTGCCGCCCAGTCGTAGATGGAATAGCCAGTGGTCGTAACAGTTGTGGAGGTGCTGACTCCGCCACCCAGGTTCAGACCGGCATAAAATCCTGTCCACATTGGCGGCGGCGGGGGTGGAGGCGGCGGAAGGACTGGCGGTCCCTTATGCCAAGGAAGGTCGGCCGCAAGAGCGGAGCTCGTGATCAACGCGAGGGTCGCAACCGAAAGAGTAATCTTTCTCATTATCCGGGGTCTCCACAGGAATGACGATCGCATATGTGCGCTCGACTACTGCTGAGTATCGGCCCCGAATTGCTCCAGATTTTCAGCAACGTTGCTGATTTAAGAACAAGCTGGCTCGGTTAAAACGCCGCAAAAAACCTTTTGTCGGCTAGCGAAGCGATGAAGTGCTGAACCAAATTGTATAGGATGATCGGCAGCATGATGGCGAGATGATCGTTTACCTCACCCACGAAGCCGCAGAACTGTGCAGAATTGTTGTTGAGATTTGAACGGCATCAGCCGATCGCCGACACTCCTGATATCAGAAAATGAAAACTGGCGTCCGGTTGGCGAATGGCGTGACCGTTAGCGCGAGTTCGAAACGAATTGCGCCCACTTCGATGCAGGCATCGTGCGGTAGGCTGTCCGAAAGGCAGAAGCGAAATCCTCGCCGGCATACAGTCCCTGCAACAATTCGTCGAAGGCTGGCTGATCTGCGCGCAGGAAATCGACAAACATGCCAGCCTGCCGATAGGCGAGGTACGCTAGGCGGATGTCGAATTTCTCAATCGGCTTCTCGAACGGCACTGCCGTGAGGTTAAGCAGCGCGCCGCTGTCGACGATGGCGATGCGCGGTCCGGTGGACATTTCAGCCCGCGCTTCTTGCGGCGTCACCTTTTCCGCGCCGCCGCCCTCCGAGACCGAAACCGCAAGCCCCTCCTTGAACCAGTTTGGCAGATGGACGTAGGCGAACCACGAAAGATTCTGCTGCAAATTCACGTGTGAGAGTTCGTGCGTCAGAACGGCGGACAAGCGTGCATGGTCTGCGCCGCAGAGACGCGGTGCAAGTGTCAGCCGACCGGTGAATGTGACCCCGGCCGGCCCCGCGCTCCCCACCCCGTTTGCGAGAGCATAGGCGTCGTCGGTCGCATAGACGCCGACAATTGGCCCGGAGACAAACTTGCGCAATTGCTGGGCCTCGATTGCGGTGACCGTTTTCGGCAACAACGCGGCGACTTCGGCCGCGCATGCTTCCGCACCCGGCTGGAAATGCACACGTGGTTCGGCTCCTACCGCCGGCATCTGCACGGGCGAATTGATGAGCGCGCTCACCCCGTAGCGCAAGGGAGGGACTGCGGCGAGCGCAGCTCCGGCGGTTGCAAACAGCGCGGCGCAAATTAGGCCCACTATCTTCAGACGCATGGCAATCCTCCAATTTGAAGCAAACCATACCGTAAAATGACCAGCGCGGCACGTTAAGCTTCGACAAGCCCGCGTGGCGTCTTGCCCCGCTGAACGAGGAATCGCTGTCGAGCTCTATTATTTCTTGGACGCGAACCCGCGCTAGGCAGGGCATCAGGGTTGCAGCTCAATCGAAAGAGGCTACGGGCGCCTGGATTTCGTAACGCGCGCCGTGTCGGTCAAGGACGAGGCGTTTCGGAGCCCCCGGCACGCCATGCAGAAGGTCAAGAACCGCACCACGCGACAGTCCTGGCACACGGACACCATCCACGCTTTCGATGCAGTCGCCGATTACTATGTTGCCGTCTAGCGCATTGTCGTGCGCAAAGCCGCCGATCAAATAGTCGCCTTGCCTGCGCACAATGGTCAGCGCGGGCTGGTCGTTCTCGCCGCGGAGGGCGGGCGCCACGCGCCGCCAATAGCTCACGGCGTTGGGATAATCGATCGTGATTACGAAGGGCTGGAGCGCATTGGCGCCGAGCCAGCCGGCCACAGGTTCGCCATCGATTGTCGGGGCGGCTCTTGCAAAGCCGCCCCAGAAAATATTGCCCGTGAACTTTTCCGCGAAAGCTCCCAGCAAAGGCGCCGTTGCTAGAAAGCCGACGGCGCCAAGCTCCAACCGCGCGTCCGTACCGACAAGAACGAGCGGAGCACGCATCAGGCGGCCGCGTTTTTCCAGATCGAAATCGACCATATTGGAATTGCTCTGGCCGACCGCGCCGGTGGCGCGCAGCAGGGATGGATCGTCTTGCAGGAGCGCATCGCCGAGATCGCCGCGCATCCACGAATAGCCGGCGCCGGCGTCGATGACGAAGTTTTCGCGCCGTCCCCCAATATCGGCCGCAATCGCAGCAAGGCCAGTTTGCGGATGTATTGCGAGAGGAATCGCCACCCCCTTGGGGCGGACCGTCTCGGGCGCCCGTAACGCAAAAACTTGAGCGGGATAATCGAGCGTTAGGATATAGTCCCTCAGCATTGAGGCTGGCAGCATCAGTTCCACCAGCCGCGGCGCGAACAGGTGGGCAAAGCTTGGATGGCCGAAGCCGTCATCGCCAACCGTCACCTCGATTGATGGCGCCGCGAGCGTCTGGCCAGCGACACGTACGACGAGCGCTCCTGTCTCATTGAGGCTGATTTCCCGCGCGAGCGCCTCCGTCACGATTGGTTTGGCCATGCCCATGTTGAACCACGCGAGCGCCGTGCGCAGTCCTGACGGCGTCTCGATTTGCACGTCGAGCAATATGCGTCCGGCATCGTTCTCGAAATGCGCTCCGGCTGTCTTGCGCGGGGCGGCGCTTGCGTAAACAGATAAAACCAAAATCAGGACGAGCGACATCGCCTGCGCAACCAGCCGCGCCATGAGAGTTCTCCAACGTGTAAAGTGAAATTTAGCCCGCCGCTTCGATCGCCTCGGCGTCGTCCTCATATTCAAGAAGGTCGCCAGGCTGGCAGCGCAAATGTTTGCAAATGGCGGCGAGCGTCGAAAACCGCACGCCGTTCACCTTGCCCGATTTCAGAAGCGACAGATTCGCCTCCGTCACGCCGACTAGCTGCGCCAATGTTTTTGATCGCATGCGCCGCTTGGCCAGCATGACGTCGAGCCGCACTACAATCCCCATCACACGAACCCGTCCCTATCCTGTTCAATAGCTCCTGCGCGCGCGTTCGCCTGCGCCAAAAGCGCTAGCAGAGCCGCCAGCAAGAGCGCGCCGAAGAATTCAAAACGCAGCCAGATCGGATCGCCCGTCATGCCGACCAGAATGGCGACCCCATGCGCAAGCGGCGGCGCGAAAGCGTAGGCGACAAAGCCCCAGGCAATGCGCCGCAGGCCTTGCGCGCAATCGTCCGAAAACATCCGCCCTTTCGAAAAGGCCGCCGCCAACAAACGCGCCTGGTGCAGAATGAAAACAGCGGGTGCGCAGAGAAGGAGAACCAGCGCTACGCCGACCAGCCGTTGCGACACGCTAAAGGCGTCCATCGTCACCGAGCCGGGCGAATCGCCCGCAAACAGCGACAGGCCGCCGACGCCGAAACGCAGGTTTGGGCCGTCGTAGAACATCACCGCTAGCGCCAGCGAAACGGCGAAGAGGAGCGTAACGATGAAAGCCACGCCGAGCGCCAGAGCGAGCGCGCGGCAAATGCGCTCCCAACGCGAAGGGGTCTGCGGACCAGATGGCGCTTTGGCCAAATCGGGGAAGGGAATGACTTCCATGAGGAAGTTTCATAACATAGAAATTTGTTTCTGTAAAACAATAATTATTGAGTCCAATTTCGCCAAAACGACGGGATCCGCGTGTCCGACACTAACTTGGATTTAGGAGGGATTGTTTGGAAACTGAAAGATTTTGCTTACCGCTCCGGCCGGGGCGTCTGCTGGCTCAACCGGGCTGACGAAAGCGTCACCGCTAGGGCGCATTTGCCCACAAGCGGTCGGCAGGGACGTTAAGCTCGAGGGCGCCGCCTTCAGTCATTTTGAATTCAGCTTGCCAATGCGACAATCCAGGCAGAGCTCAGTGAGAATAGCCATGCCGAGATTGAATTGCGTTTCTACGCTCGCTTCGCTGCTTTTCGCTGCGCTTACCGCAGCGCCTAGCGGCGCCGCCGAACCAGCCTCGGCGCAACTTTCCGCGCGCGACCTCGCCCTGATCAACGCCGTGACCTGGGGCGC
>JAQVHS010000019.1 GCA_028696075.1 Candidatus Gastranaerophilales bacterium | reverse complement strand
AGCAGAAGTGAGAATGTCGGCATGAGTAGCGAAAACATTGGTGAGAATCCAATGCACCGAAAACCTAAGGTTTCCCACGGCAGGCTCGTCCGCGTGGGGTTAGTCGGATCCTAAGGCGAGGCCGAAAGGCGTAGTCGATGGATAATGGGTTAATATTCCCATACTATTTTAATATCGTTATCAGCTGCGGAAGGACGCAGGAGGATAGGCATGCAAGCGATCGGAAGAGCTTGTTTAAGCGTGTAGCTAGTCTGGATAGGAAAATCCGTTCAGGCGTTAAGACGTGAGGCGCGAATAGGAGGTTCTACGGAACCGAAGATGTTGACTCCACACTGCCAAGAAAAGCTTCGCGAGCGAGATATTAAAGTATCCGTACCGTAAACCGCCACAGGTAGGTTGGTAGAGAATACTAAGGTGCGCGAGATAACACTCGCTAAGGAACTCGGCAAAATGACCTCGTAACTTCGGGAGAAGAGGTGCCCTATATCAGTGATAGAGACAAGCACTCTAGAGCTGAGTTGGGTTGCAGTGAATAGGCCCAGGCGACTGTTTACCAAAAACACAGGTCTCTGCTAAGTCGTAAGACGATGTATAGGGGCTGACGCCTGCCCAGTGCCGGAAGGTTACGTGGAGAGGTTAGACTTCGGTCGAAGCTTTGAAACTAAGCCCCGGTGAACGGCGGCCGTAACTATAACGGTCCTAAGGTAGCGAAATTCCTTGTCAGGTAAGTTCTGACCCGCACGAATGGCGTAACGATCTGGGCGCTGTCTCGGCGAGTGGCTCGGCGAAATTGGATTATCCGTGAAGATACGGATTACGCATACCAGGACAGAAAGACCCTATTGAGCTTTACTGTAGCTTGAAATTGAATTCGGGTTGTTCCTGTGCAGTATAGGAGGGAGCCTTTGAAGCGAAGTCGTCAGGTTTCGTGGAGGCAACGTTGAGATACCTCTCTGGCACAATTTGAATTCTAACCGAATGCCACTAACATCTGGGTTCGGGACAGTTTCTGGTAGGCAGTTTGACTGGGGCGGTCGCCTCCTAAAGAGTAACGGAGGCGCTCAAAGGTTCCCTCAGGTTGGTCGGAAATCAACCGCAGAGTGTAAAGGCATAAGGGAGCTTGACTGTGAGACTTACAAGTCGAACAGGGTGGAAACACGGACTTAGTGATCCGGTGGTCCCGCATGGAAGGGCCATCGCTCATCGGATAAAAGTTACCATAGGGATAACAGGCTTATCTCCCCCAAGAGTCCACATCGACGGGGAGGTTTGGCACCTCGATGTCGGCTCGTCGCATCCTGGAGCGGTAGTACGTTCCAAGGGTTGGGCTGTTCGCCCATTAAAGCGGCACGCGAGCTGGGTTCAGAACGTCGTGAGACAGTTCGGTCCATATCCGGTATGTGCGCAAGAGAATTGAACGGAGTCGTCCTTAGTACGAGAGGACCGGGACGAACGAACCTCCAGTGTACCAGTTGTACCGCCAGGTGCAAACGCTGGGTAGCTGTGTTCGGAGCGGATAAGTGCTGAAAGCATATAAGTACGAAGCCCACCGTAAGATTAGTTCTCTCACTGGTTAACCAGGTAAGAATCCTAGCAGAAAATTAGGTTGATAGGCCGAAGGTAGAAGTATGGCAACATATGCAGCCGATCGGTACTAATAATTCGAGCGCTTCTCCTATTAACAAAGTGTATTTGTTTTTTAGATCCTGAAACAAGTTCAGGATGACATTTGGTAAAATCTTGTTTGATTTATATAGAGATATTCACTATTATGCAGCTGTCAGTGTACAGTTTGTACATAAAAGAATTCTCTGGTGACAAAGCGACAGGAAAACACTCGTTCCCATCTCGAACACGACAGTAAAGACTGTTAGCGGCGACAATACTTAGAGGGAGACCTCTCGGGAAAATAGCTCGTTGCCAGGGGTTTATTTTAAAAAAGACCGTTTCAAAAGAAACGGTCTTTTTGTTATTTAAATTATTTACCTTTTATTAACCCAGCCTGATGAGTGGTTTGGATCCTTGGTACAACACATTATATAGCCTATTTGGCGGTTTAAATGATCAATAGCGTTGCTGCCTAAAGTAAAGTCAATATTGAGTGGACGTGATTTTCTTTCATAATCTTTTGGTGTTGCTGTTTTATGTTTTGGTTGTTGACGTATTATTACCATATCTTTTAGCAAAGGAGATGATACAAACCTTACTACTTTTTCGCCATTCTTATCAGTAGTGATTTCTCCGGTTATATTTATTCTTGCGGTTTGCCTTTGGTTAAGTAAGCCTTCTACTTGAGCTAATCTTCTTTTTTCATAGTCCGTATACTCTTGTCCAGTTTGGTTTTTCCAGCCAAGAAAGGCTTTAAAATTTTGGTTTTGTGCTATATTTGATACTATCATGCTGTGTCCTTAAGTAGATATTCTTCTTATTTAAAGTAGGAACAAAAAAAATTTTGTCAGTTAAATATTTATTTATATCCACATCCGCAATAACTTTGTCTGTAAAAATTATATTTTTTAGAAAGTTCTAATGAGTTTTTAAACCCGTCTTGCTTTTTAAAATCTATATCCAAAAATTTTAAATTATCATTTTCAAGTGTCAATGAAATTTCTTTAATTTTAGGATAACTTTTGTGCGGACTTATAGACAGCGAAGTTGTAAAAAAATTGATACCAAGTTCTGTGGCTTTTAGGGCTGTTTTCTCAAGACGCATTCTATAGCAGATTGAGCATCTTTTTCCTTTTTCAAGTTCATTTTCCAGTCCTTTTGTTAATTCTTGCCACCTTGTAAAATCAGGGTCTTCAAGAATTAATTCCAGTTCTGTTTCTTTGCAAAATCGCTTTAATTCATCCAGACGTTTATTATATTCTGCTAAAGGGAAAATATTAGGGTTGTAAAAATACAATAATACTTTGCAGCCAAGTTTTTGCAATTTTTCTGCTACGTAAGCACAGCAGGGGGCGCAGCAAGTGTGCAGTAAAACTATTTTACTTTCCAACTTTTTTCTTTGCTCCGAGTTCTTTTACTAATTTTTCAAGTTCATTATATTGAAAAACGCCCTCGTATTTTTTACCGTTTATTGAATAAGTGGGAGTTGCGTAGATTTTCATGTCCAATGTTGTTTCAATATCTTCTTTTAATTGTTCTTTAACTTCTTTTGAATAAGCGTCTTTTTTGAGTTGTTTTGTGTCTAAGCCTAATTCTTTAGCGTATTCAAGTACTTTATCTTCTGTAAGACTTGTGTTATTTTCAAACATTTTAGTCAGCAGCCCCCAGTATTTCCCCTGTTTTTTTGCGGCAAGGGCATATTGGGCATAAAGACAACTGTTTTTATGCATTTGATTTGTCATAGAGGGGTTACACGCTGTATCCAGCGGCAGGTCATGGTGCAAGACTCTTACATTGTCGTATTCATCGACAATTTTGTGCATCATTTTATTTGAAATTGCACAAAACGGGCATTGTACGTCTGTAAATTCATTGATAATAACAGCTGCATCAGGGCTGCCCAGGTCATTTTCCAAAGTTGTTGCCTGAAATTGTATTATATCTTTTGAAAATATACTTTTTTCAGGCGGTACAAAAAGTTCAACTTTATTTATAACTATAAGGGCGGACAGTCCCAAAATTGCAACTAAAACCACGGCTATAGCATAAGCTTTTTCAGATATTGCTTTTAGAAAATCATTAATAGAAGTAATAATATGGTCTATTATAGGAGTTCGATTTTTTGAAACGATAAACAGCAAAATATTTACTATATACAATACATCGCACAGCAAACATATTTTTTGAATTTTTACCATCATAATGTAGCCTAAATATATCGAGAAAAATATGCCGAAAATAGATAAAACGAAGATGTAGCTTACAGGGTTTTTAAAAATCTTCATAAAGCCCAGCAGCGGCAGATTTTTAAGACTTTTAGCATAATACAATATCAACGCAAAAACATAAAACCCAAGTCCCCATAAAGCGTTAGGGATACCAAACAGCAGGGAAAAGTTGGTTCTTGCAACGGCATCGCAGTCTATTTGAGCGTTTAGCGTGCAAAAACTCGGAGCTGCTTCAGGTACAAAGTTTGCCGTGTAGTATACAACTATAAGTTCTACGGAGATTAAAATTCCTGCTATAAGTACAAAAGGGATGAATTTAGTCAAATCCCAGTGCTTTTTTTTGTGTTTAATTTTATGTTTCATTGAAAGCTCCCATTATATGCAACTATAATTTATTTTACAGAAGTTTGGTTAAAAAGTCTATTTCCAATAGGAGTATTAAATTCTTTATAATTATTGAAATTTAAAACAATAAAGACTCTATATTAAGTGTTTAGAATAAAAAGAATCACCAACCATTAAGATTGGTGATTTAAACTCTCTCTTCTAGCGTTAATAGCCGCTGGGCTACTAATTAAACCGCCAAAGCTTTAACTTCCGCAGTCAGGGCTTTTTCATCAACTTTGATTGACGGACCCATTGTGGACGTTAAATATACTGATTTTAAATAAGTTCCTTTTGCTGCTGACGGTTTTGCTTTTATAACAGCGTCAGCTACCGCTGTGAAATTTTTAATTAAACCGTCTGCATTAAAGCTGATTTTTCCTAACGGTACATGAACTATACCTTGTTTATCGGCGCGGTATTCAACTTTACCTGCTTTAGCATCGGTAATAGCCTTTTTTACATCAAATGTAACCGTACCTGTTTTAGGGTTTGGCATAAGTCCTTTTGGACCAAGGACTTTACCTAATTTGCCTAAAAGACCCATTGCATCAGGTGTAGCAATAAGGGTATCAAAGTCTAACCATCCGTTTTGGATTTTTTCAACGATATCTTCTGCACCTACAAAGTCAGCACCTGCTTGAGAAGCTTCTGACATTTTTTCGCCTTTAGCTACAACGCAAATTCTTATGGTTTTGCCTGTACCTGCAGGAAGAACAGTTGTGCCTCTGACCTGTTGTTCGGCATGTTTTACGTTGATACCTAATTTCATATGAAGTTCTAAAGTTTCGTCGAATTTAGACGTTGCTTTTGAAATCTTTTGTAAAAGTTTGATTGCTTCAACACCGCTTGTCGGCTGATTTACTTCTTCAAGTATTTCTAATACTTTTTTTGATTTTTTAGTTAATTTCGCCATTGTTCATTCTCCTTTGTGGTTCGAACGTGAAATTTTCACTCCCACTTGTTATTCTACTGTAACACCCATGCTGTTGCATGTACCTTTAATCATTTCTACTGCGGCTTCAAGCGTAGTAGCGTTTAAATCAGGCATTTTAGTTTTCGCGATTTCTTCTAATTGCGCCTGAGTGATTTTACCGACTTTAGTTTTGTTTGGGGCAGCAGAACCTTTTTCAATTCCGATTGCCTTTGTGATTAAAACTGCAGCAGGTGGTGTTTTGGTGATGAATGAGAACGATCTGTCTTCATATACATCTATTTCGACAGGAACTACATAACCTATCATGTTTTCTGTTTTTGCATTGTATTGTTTGCAAAATTCCATGATGTTTACGCCGTGCTGACCCAATGCCGGTCCTATTGGAGGAGATGGGTTGGCTTTTCCTGCCTGAATTTGTAATTTGATTTTTCCGATGACTTTCTTTGCCATGTTTGCTCCTTTCGTGGTATAGCGGGGTTAATCAAGGCTTTATATCCTTATCCCCTTCCACTTTTTTATTTACTATACTTTTTGTATTTGATTATATTCAAGTTCTACAGGTGTTTCCCTGCCGAAAATAGAAACTGATGCACGCAGTTTAGCCTTATCGGGATAAACTTCGGTGATTGTTCCTACAAAATCGGCGAACGGTCCTGATATGATTTTTACTTTATCACCCACTTTAACATCTAATTCAACTTTTGCTGTTTGAATTTGAACTTTGTGGATAATTTTTCTTATTTCACTTTCTCTTGCGGGGATTGGTTTTTTATTAGCGCCGATGAACTTGGTAACGCCTGCCGTGTTTTGTACTACAAACCAGCTGTCATCATCCATTACCATTTCGACTAACACATAGCCCGGGAAGATTTTTTCTTCCTTATCCTGCCTTTTTCCGCCCTTTACCATTGTTACGGTTTTTTGCGGTACTTCTATGCGAAATATTTTTTCTCCGAGTCCCAAGTACTCAACACGCTTTTCAAGATTAGCTTTAACCTTGTTTTCGTGTCCCGAGTATGTGTGGACTACGTACCATCTTTTTTGATTTTTTTTATCTTCTGCCATTTTCTTACCTACTTGGCTACCAAACTAAATAAACCTTTGAACACTATATCTATAAGATAAACACCCGCTGTGAACAAAAACACTATACAAATTACTACGACAGTTTCTACAGCTACCTGCGGCTTTTCCGGCCATGTGACCCGTCCCCATTCTGATTTTACACCTTTGAAATAAGTTTGGAGGGATTCTATCATATTTGTTTCTCGTTTTTCTTTTATATTACTGCTCATTTTTCCTGTTTGCCCCGGGGGTTATTGCTGACTTGTTTGTAAAGAACGCGCCCTGAAGGACTCGAACCCTCGACATTCGGTTTTGGAGACCGACGTTCTACCGACTGAACTAAAGGCGCTTGCCTTTACTTCGTTTCTTTGTGCAAAGTATGTTTTTTGTCAAATGGACAGTACTTTTTAAGTTCCATTCTGTCCGAGTGGTGTTTTTTATTTTTTGTTGTTGTGTAGTTTCTGTTTTTGCATTCTTCACATGCCATAACTACCAGTCTGTCGTTTTTTTTAAGACCCATGATTTCGTCCTTTTCCTTTACTATATTAATGTTATGTGCAACATTTTTTCATGTCAACACAAAACTATAGGATGTGCGATATTTAACATTCTATTGTTCAATTATCCATGCTAAAGATTTTAATTCAAGAAAAATAATTAATAATCGTTGATGGTGTTATAAGGATAAATAATATGTGTCCCAAAATCACCGATATCGGTTGCAGGGTCGCTATATCGAATGAATTTTTTCCACCATCTTACTAAGGAGGAACTTGATTCACTCGGTTTTGGCAATTCTTCTCCAAAGGTTTTTGCTTTGTTAAGCTCAATTATTCGGATAGTTTCAGGGCTGTAACCCTGTACGCTCATAAAACCGGGATCCATATAGTCGCTAAGAGGCGTTTCTGCCTTGACCGATTGTATGCCTATAAAAGCTAAAAATATTATTAAAACAGCAAGCTTTGTTACTCTGAGCATTTAATTTCCTTACTTTTCCTCTTAGTATATTATACTACATTTTTGCCTTAGTAAATCATTTGTTTAGGGTATAGGAATACACGCAATTTTTGGCTTCAATTTGTTTTTATATTAATATGGGAAACTATATTCGGGAGTGATGGGAAATGGCTATTTATACCAGAAAAAGATCTAAATATAAGAAAAATGTTGAAAAAAACTCTATTCAGGCAATGCGTTTTGCGGAGGCTATAAGAACGAGTTATAATCCTCAACAAATAAAATTATTGGCAGACAAAAAAAATCAGGCCTTGCTTAGTGCAAAAAAGGAAAATGCACTTTATACAAATAATCCTAAATTATGGGACAATTTGGACATACTTGATGAAGCGATAAAAATTCTTGCGAAAGATATTCCTGCGCAAAAGGAAATGCCCGCTAAAAATCCTATCAGCCAAGCTATTGCAAGTTTGGTGAATAAAAACAGGGATACTGAAAAGGAAAAGAAAAAGGCGTTGAATAACACTACCGTTCCTATTACAAGGGGTAAAAATCCTTTTGAGGGTAAACAAGTGATGCCGGCTAATGTCGATACTTTGACTGAAAAAACTGCGGCAATGTTATCGAATACAGCTACAAGCCCGTTTAAAAAGGAGATGGATTTCAGTCTTAATAATCCGGCTCAGGTACCTGTATTCTTGTTGTAGTTTTTGTTCCGTCGTTTTCATGGTAAACTGATTTTGGACATACAATCTCAGGGTTATTATGATTGAGCGTTATTCAAGAAAAGAAATGAAAGATATTTGGGGCCTTGAAAATAAATTCTCCGAATATTTGCGTGTAGAATTGGCAGTATGCAGAGCTTATGCCAAAACCGGAATAATTCCGCTTAAGGTTCTTTCTGAGATAGAAGCAAAAGCTTCGTTTAATATTCAAAGAATTGATGAGATTGAACAGGAAGTCAGGCATGATGTTATTGCATTTTTAACTTGTGTAAATGAAAGTGTCGGCGAAAACGCAAAATATATCCACATGGGTTTAACCAGCTCTGATGTTATTGATACTGCTTTGTCTTTGCAATTAAAAGCAGCCAATGAAATTATAGAAAAAGATTTATTGAGTTTGATTGCGCTTTTAAAAGAAAAAGCTCTAAAATATAAACATACTTTATGTGTAGGCCGTTCTCACGGTGTTTTTGCCGAGCCTATGACTTTTGGGTTGAAGCTTTTAAACTGGCTGGATATTATGAAACGTAATTCAGACAGGTTTAATCAGGCGGCAAAAGCTGTTAATACAGGGCAAATTTCAGGTCCTGTAGGAACATACAGCAATATAGACCCTGAAATCGAAAAATTGGTTTGTACAGAGCTGGGGTTAAATCCTGCGAAAATTTCCACACAAATTATTCAAAGGGATGTTCATGCCCAGTATTTGCAGACTTTGGCATTGATTGCAACTACAATAGAGCAGTTTGCGGTTGAATTGAGGCATCTGCAAAGAAGCGAAGTTTTAGAGGTTGAAGAGGGTTTTGCTCAGGGGCAAAAGGGTTCTTCCGCTATGCCTCATAAGAAAAATCCCATATCCTGCGAAAATTTGTCGGGTTTGGCAAGAGTTGTTCGCTCTAATTCTTTTGCAGCACTGGAAAATGTGATTTTATGGCATGAAAGGGATATAAGCCATAGCAGCGCAGAGCGTATAATTTTCCCTGACAGCACTATTCTGATTGACTATATGTTAAACAGATTTCTCAATGTGCTTGAAAATCTTGTTGTTCATGAGGATAATATGCTGAAAAATTTGAACCTTTACGGCGGCTGTATTTATTCGCAGAAAGTACTGCTTTCTTTGACGGATAAAGGATTATCAAGAGAAGAAGCCTATAAAATAGTACAAAAGAATGCTCATCAGGCATGGGGAAAGCCGGATGGTAATTTTAAACAAAACTTATTAGACGATGAAGAAATGAAAAGATATCTTTCGCAAGAGGAAATCGAGCAGTGTTTTTCTACAGAGTTTTATTTGCGAAATATTGATGAAATTTATAAAAGATTTTGAACCGTGAAAAGGTTTCAGCCGTTCAGCTTTTGAACCTAATCCCAGCTTCCTAACTTCCTCTTTCACACACTGGTTATGCTATTTTCCGCCTGTGCAATCATTGAAAGCAAAATTGCTGACGCAATTTGTTTCAATGTAGATTGCTTCGCTGCGCTCATTCTCATTCGCTACGCAACGGCGGCATAGAACGGTTTCAGAGGAAACTCATCGTTTCCTCTTTCACACACTGCTTACGCTATAGGTTTTGAATAGCTTTAGAGTCGCTGTCGATAGATTCTTTAAGCATTTTTCTTACGATATCGCCCTGAGTATCAAGCATTTTTGCAACAGTTTCTATGTTTCTTACTTTATTTGTCATAATAGAATCGGCGTTAGCAAGTATTCTGCCCGTAATATTTTGATATCCTGCCAAAACAGCTCCGCCGTAGCCTTGCATTAAATTGCCTGCCAAAGTTGCACCAAGCCCCCAAGGTCCCATATACGGGCTTAAAGCTGATACTATTCCCCCTACACCTGAAACAAATCCGGCTAAGGGCATAACAACGTTAGAACCGGGTGCGCCAAATCCGGAATACATACCTGCAGTAGCAGCAGCTGTTGATGTTGTCCAATTTACCATAGAGGCGGCTCCGCCTGTTTCGGCATAATCTGTTATAGAGGTTGCCATGCCTGTTAATGCGCCTGTAACATAACTGTCTGAAAGAGGTACGTAGCCGTTTCCTATCCCTGTGTACAAAGGTGCGGCTCCGCCTGAGGGAAATCCTGAATATTGTGAAATGTTGCTGAACCCGAAGGCACCTGTTCCTCCGCTATAAATACCGTTACCGCCGCTTGAAGGTGTTGCATAGGAAGTCCCCGGAACATTTATGCTATATCCGTACAAAGGAGCGTATGCGCTGGGGGCAATTAATCTTGTAAAATTAATCAGCCATTTGGATACACCTTCAAAACCTGTTCCGGCAAAGGTTGAACCATTTACGGAAATATCTCTTATTTGGTCGTAAATTTGGAACAGCTCTGCTTTGGCATCAGAGCTTGCTGAACCGAATTTGTTTGCTATAACTAAATAACTGTCGTTTTTGTAAGACATAATATTTTACCCGTTTTATTGGAAAGTTTTGAACACATTTTCAATGTTTTTGTCGATAACTTTCTTAACTGACTCAAGTTCCGTAATAATCGTTTGCTGCTCTGTATCAAGCTGTCTTAGCTGCAGTTCCAGTACTCTGTCTTTTTGGTGTAATTCCTCTGATTTAGCGTTTATTTGGTCTAAAGCCAGCTGATATTCTTGTTCTTTTTGTTGGTTTAAAGTCAAATATTGTTGATAGGCGGCATTTGCGTCTGTACCTCCGTCAGAGGCAAGCCAAATATCTCTGTCCATTATATAATCAGGACTCTTTTCACCGCCGGAGTATGAAGCAGGGTTAGGTCCCGGGGGGGTATTTGCGCTCCAGACCGACAGGTCCTGGGTGATTTCGTATAGGGTTTTAGTACTGGGCGGCTCAAGAGTTAGCATTTCCTGAAATAAACCGGCCTGCTCATTGGCTAAGTTAGTTCGCGCTTGATTGATTTGTTGACCTTCAAACTCTACATTTGTTTGTCTCGCCGTTAAATACAAGTAACGAGCCTGACTTGCTGCTATACCCATGTTTTTCTCCTAATCTTACCTTACATTAAATTAGCTCTTGTGGATAATTTAATGATTTTAATTGTTAAGTCAATATCTACTACTAGTATTTTAGCGTTTTTAGAGCGTTTTATACATAGATTTTGAAAAAAATACACTGTATGGAGTAGGATACAGTGGAAATCATATGATTTTTCTGTCAAATTTAATTTTTATTTTACAAATTTTTTACCAGCTTCCTACCCACCAAGTAAGTTGGGTTAAAACCCAACCTACATAAGTTTAATCCCAGCCTCTCAGCTTCCCAGCTGCCTAGCTTCTTCCACACACTGCTTACGCTATTTTCCGCCTGTGCAATCATTGAAAGCAAAGTTGCTGACGCAATTTGTTTCAATGTAGATTGCTTCGCTGCGCTCATTCTCATTCGCTACGCAACGGCGGCATAGAACG
>JAQVHS010000018.1 GCA_028696075.1 Candidatus Gastranaerophilales bacterium | reverse complement strand
TTATTATTCTAATCATTATAATCTTTGATAACAAGTCAGGGAAGATTGGTGTATGAATACAAGTTTTCAATACGATATTTTGAGCAAACCGCAAACAAACTTGAAGTATTTGCAGAATAATTTATTCCTTCATAAAAATATTTCCAGCCGGGAAAGCAACGAAATTTTAACCGCACTTTTCGGAAAAATCGAGTCTTTTGATACGGAAAAGTTAATTTCTTTAAACTTATTAGGTTGAAAGTAGCAAAAAAATTAAATGCGGTGTTTTAATCCGGTATAGGTAATGTTTCTTGTAAGGGAAGAATTAGTGCAAGTATCAGGTTTAATACCATATACAGCTATGTCTAATGTGAATATTGGCATGTCTTTTAGCGGAATAAAGCTCCAACCTTTGAAAAATACTCAGGATAATTTTTTTAGTGCTTCAAATGAAGCGTTGAAATATAAAAATCAAGGTAATGATTTTATAACCCAAAATAAATACAGGGAAGCGATAGAGTGTTATAAGAAAGCAATTGAACTGCAGCCTAATTATGAAGATGCTTATTATAACCTCTCAAGGGCTTATTTTCATATAAAAGACTATCAAAATGCCAAACTGTCTAATGAGAAGTTGGTGTCTATCTCACCCAGAAATATGGAATATCGAGTTAACCTTGCAGCTTCCCTGTATAAATTAAATGAAATTTCTGCTGCAAAGGCACAATTGGAACTGGGCAGTAAAATTGATAAAACTTATGACCCCGCAAACAGGCTTGCAAAAGAAATTGAAATGCATGAGCTTGAGAAAAAAGCTCCTCACCTGGCGGAAGCAAGACGCAAGCAACAGGCTATGGATAATATTAAAAATTCTTTGGCTCTTGCTAAAAAATATTTTACACAGGAACATTTGGCTGATATAGCAGACGTAAAAGTCATGTTTGATAAAACCGAAGAATTGAGCGGTTATTCAAACATTGCCCAATATGAAAACTATAATAACAGGATTGTAATTTCAAATGATTATTTATGGGCAGCTCCTGAAATTATAGCTGCCTACATTGTACATGAAATAATCCATGCAAAAGACAAAGACCCTTATACCTCGGTGAGAGAAGAGCAAGATGCTTATGAACATACGGTAAAATTCTGGAATACGTACAAAAATGATATTAAAGATGCGGAACTGGATTATGCGCTTGAGCTTTATAATAAATCTCCCCAAACGTTAGAGACCCGTGTTGCACAAATTTACAAGTCAAGAGATAACGCAATTCCCGACGTTTCTCCTAACCACGGCTTAAAGCCCAGCGGCTTTGAATACTTATTTTATAAGTTTAAAGACTTTATGTATGAAACTTATTTTGCGCCAAGTACATCAAGACGCTTGAGAGTTGTTGCTTGATTTTAAAATTTGTCCATGTTACAAGTAAATTGTTGTGAAATTCACACGGGCCATTAGCTCAGGTGGTTAGAGCGCACGCCTGATAAGCGTGAGGTCTCTGGTTCAAGTCCAGAATGGCCCACCATTTTTTTAGAAACGAGGTTTATCGCCTTGGACTTTCACAGTACGTTGCTCCCGCAGGTCGCAACATACCTGCTTCTACTCTTCGAGCATCCTGAGCTGTAAGGCTCGTGAAGCTCGCTAACAGCTCAAGCAAGTCCAAAATGGTCCACCATTAAAAGATTTGAAGTTTATTATTATACATTTGTAATCATGCAAATAATTTGCTAATATAAAGAAGGTTCATTTTCTAGAGGATTTAAAGTGAAGCTCTCATCAATAAATCAAAACATGTCCTTCAAAAGCATATACTATAGCAGTTTTTTGCGGGAAAAAAGAAAAAATAACAGTTTAGAACCCGAAACAAAACAAATTTTGCAGGAAACCTTGGCTGTTATAAGAAAAAATAAACTTCACCGCTCAAAACAAACTGACCTCGTTTTAAGTGTTTATGATACAGGCGGTTTAAAGGCTATTGTTTCCGACAAAGAACAGGGTACTCCGCATAATCCGGGAGCTGTCCTGTCATTATCAAAATATAAAAGCAATGCGCAAAGAGAAGAAGAACTTTTAGACTTTTTTAAAGACTGGGAATATGCTTTTTCTCCCGAAGGACTGGCGGAACTTGAAGCCTTTAAAAAGACTATGGCAAAATCTTTAACAGAATATTTTAAACAAGAAGTTGTTAAACCGGAAATTTTTGCCTGATAATTTTTAATGAAACAATTTTAGAAAAATAAAGCTTCTCCAATTAATAGCGGGGGCTTGTTTTTTTAATTTTTTTTAACTTATACAGTGGTCTTTTTTTATGTTTATATTATTATGTATATTGTAATAGTACACTAATATAAGTATAAGGAAAAACGAAGATGCCAAGGCAAACACCTTTAGAAAAAATCAGAAATATCGGTATTGCAGCTCATATTGATGCCGGTAAAACCACTACGACCGAAAGAATTCTATTCTATACAGGTAAAGTGCATAAAATAGGCGAAGTACATGACGGCAACGCCACAACAGACTGGATGGAACAAGAAAGAGAAAGAGGTATTACAATTACCTCGGCAGCTGTTACCAGCCATTGGAACGGACACCAAATCAACATTATAGATACCCCCGGCCACGTTGACTTCACAATTGAAGTAGAACGCTCGATGCGTGTATTGGACGGTGTAGTTTCTGTATTCTGTGCGGTAGGCGGAGTTCAGTCCCAATCAGAAACAGTTTGGAGACAAGCTAACAGATACGGTGTTCCGAGAATTGTATTTGTTAATAAAATGGACAGAGTAGGCGCTAATTTCTTTAGAGTTGTAGAGCAAATTAAAACAAGACTTCAAGGTAATGCTCATCCTATTCAAATCCCTATAGGGTCTGAAGACCAGCTAAAAGGTATTATTGATATCGTTGAACAAAAAGCTCACATGTATAACAATGATATTGGTACGGATATTTCTATAGAAGATGTACCTGAAGATTTCAAGGCTCAGGTTGAAGAATACAGAAATGCTTTAATTGAAGCTATAGCTGAATGTGATGATGATTTAATGATGAAATATCTTGAAGGCGAAGAATTAGCTGTTGCAGAAATTAAAAGAGCGCTTAAAAAGGCAACTTGTGAAAACAAGGTTATTCCGGTCTGCTGCGGAACGGCATTCAAGAATAAAGGTATTCAAATGGTGCTTGATGCTGTAGTAGATTATTTACCGTCACCGTTAGATGTACCTGCGATTAAAGGTATCATTGAAACTTCTGAAGGAGAAAAGGAAGTTCACAGAGAAAGCAGCGATACTGAACCATTCTCGGCTTTAGCATTTAAAATCATGACAGACCCGTTTGTAGGTCGTTTAACTTTCATAAGAGTATATTCAGGTGTACTGCAATCAGGAAGTTATATTCTGAACACCGTTACAGGCAAAAAAGAAAGAATCAGCCGTATCGTTCAGATGTACGCTGACCAAAGAAACGAAATTTCAGAAGTTTGTGCGGGTGATATCTGTGCTGTGGTAGGGTTAAAAGATACTACAACAGGCGATACCCTTTGCGAGGAAAAAGCGCCTATCGTGCTTGAGAGAATGACATTCCCTGAGCCTGTAATAAGTGTTGCTATTGAACCGAAAACAAAAGTTGACCAGGAGAAAATGTCGCTTTCTTTGTCGAAATTGGCAGAGGAAGATCCTTCTTTCAAGGTTAAAACTGATGAAGAAACAGGACAAACAATCATTTCCGGCATGGGCGAACTTCACCTTGAAATCATTGTTGACAGGCTTTTAAGAGAGTTCAAAGTACAAGCTAACGTAGGTAAACCACAGGTCGCATACAGAGAAACTATCACAGGCGAGGCTGATGTTGACGGTAAATTCGTTCGTCAATCAGGCGGTCGTGGTCAATACGGACACGTTAAAATCAGAGTTATGCCTGCTGAAAAGGGTGCAGGGTTTGTATTTGTAAACCAAGTCGTTGGCGGTTCAATTCCTAAAGAATATATCGAACCTGCCAGAAGAGGTATGGAAGAAGCTCTTACAGGCGGTATTATTGCAGGATACGAAGTTATTGACGTAAAAGTTGAACTATACGACGGAAGCTACCACGACGTTGACTCTTCCGAAATGGCATTTAAAGTTGCAGGTTCTATCGCGATTAAAGATGCCGTTAAAAAGGCAAAACCCGTTATTTTGGAACCTATTATGAAAGTTGAAATCGAAGTTCCCGAAGATTTCTTAGGCGATGTTATAGGCGATATTTCTTCAAGAAGAGGCAGAATCGAAGGTATGGGCGCAATTGAAGGTGCAGGCATTCAAAAAGTTAATGCTATGGTTCCTCTTGCTGAAATGTTCGGTTATGCTACAGATATAAGAAGTAAAACTCAAGGCAGAGGAACGTTCTCTATGGAATTTTCCAACTATGAACAAGTTCCTACAAACATCAAAGAGGAAATCATTGCAAAATCAGGTGTAAGCGCATCGTAAATTTTTGCAAAAATAATTCGGAAGAAACCGGCTCACAAAGCCGGTTTCTTCTTTGTTAAGATTTGCTTCATACTTTAAAATCTAAAAACCCTTGTTGTTAACGGCTTTTGAAAATTTTACCATTTGTAATATTTAATAATTATCAAAAAAGTAATTTTTCTAATATTATATAAGTAAGGAATAGTTTATCGGTGAGTTATGAATAGTACCAGTAATATTGAAATTGTAAACACTATTGATGCTTTGAATTTAGAGCAGGATAAAACCAATCTGGGAGCAAGCGTCCTGTTGGCAAGGAGCGAAGTGCCAGAATCACATAGGCGTTATGCCGATAGCTATATGATATTAAAAAAATTATTCGGCATGCCTGCCGTAAACCCTTCTATTAATGTTGAAGAAAAGAAATATTTAGCAAAGTACGATTTCAATTCGTTAGAATTTTCTACAATCAAGCAAGTTAACGAAGAACTCTCCATAATGAAAAAATGGAACGAGTCAGGCAATAAAGAGCTGAAAGAAGCTTGCGAAAAACTTATTGCAATAAGGGTAAAAGAATTAAAAGGTATTATTGCTTCAAAATATGTAAAAATCTCAAACGAAATTTATAACGGCTATAAGGCAATAGAGCGTTATTTGGAAGAGATTTCAAAATACAATGAGAACTAATTTTTCACTTTATTAATTGCACGTTTAATTTCAACGGAATTCGGATTGAGTGAGTAAGCGTATTCCAAGATAGAAAGCGCTTTGGATTTATTGCCGTATCCGAGTTCTATTAACCCGTATATGTAGTAGTAGTCCGGGGAATTAGGGTTGATTAGTTTAATAGGTGTTAAATACTCGGTTGCAAGAAAGTAATTTTTACGTTTAATTTCATTTTCAGACAGATATGCCCAAGTTTTGGCAACAAGAGGGTTGATAGCCAGCGAATCTTTATAATTTTGGTTGGCAAGCTGCAAGTTGTCATTATCACTATACACCCGGCCTAAATTTGTATAAGCAAGATAATTGTTTTCATCTGCTTTTATCGCTTTTTTGAAGCAAGTTTCCGCCAATGCATAATTCCCCGCGTAATAATGCGCAACTCCCGTCTTAGTATAAATCTTTGATTTATCGGAGCTTACTTTCAGTGCTTTTTCATAGTAATTTACAGCATTTGTATAATTTTCTTCTTTTGTGTATGTATCGGCCAAAAGTTCATAAGCCTCGGAAGAAGGACTGTTTTTGATAACGGCGGACAATATTTCTTGTGCTTTTTTAAACTCGCCCTTTTCAATCAAAATTCCGCTTTTAAGTATTAAAAATTCAGGGCTGTCTGAATAATCAGCCAAAATTTTATCGGCGTCGGAAATTTTATTGTTAGAAATCAGGTATTTAACGGTATAATAATCTTTTCCTTTTTTATCTTTAGCGCTGTCTGCCAAAATTTGATATTCCAAAGTATCCAATTCTGTTGCAAATTCTTTATCATAAAGAAACTCCGACTTAATACTCTTAATAATATTTAAAGCCTGCTTGTATTGTTGATTTTCGTATAAAATTCTTGCATACAAAAACTTGTAAGACAGATTGTTTTCATTAACGGATAATGCCTTCTTTATGTACGATTTTGCTTTGGTGTAGTCTTGTTTCCCTTCATAACCCATTGCAAAAAGATAACAGGCATAATCACTTGAGCTGCTTAAATGGCTTTCTAAAACCGATATTGCTTCATCATACTGTTTTTTATTCTTAATAAGATTATAAGCCTTGATATAATCTGTAAGATTGCTGTTTGTCGGCATTATTTTAGGGTAATATATTCTTTCTATAGAGTTAACTTGTTTTTTCCATTGCTGCTTATCATAAATATTAGTCAGAATAGACTTAGAGATATCGAATACCCCTATGGCAGCAAGTTTTTTAGAATAGAGGATATCTATAAACTCGTTATTATTGGACAAAAGCTTTGATGCCTGTTTGAATTCTTCTACCGCTTTTTCGATATTATTATTGTTGTAGTTATAAACAGCGTTTCTTATCAGGTCCTGTTTTGTAACTTTGTATCTGTTTATATTTTGAATTCTGCTATCACCGATAATATCATCGTTCTCCAGGAAATTTAATTTTGAAATCTCTTTTTGTTCACTTTGTTCGATAAACTCCGGATTTTCTTTTAAATCATTTTTTAAAATAAAGTTTAAAACACTTATTTTGATTTCTTTGAGTTGCAGAGGCGCTTGTTCCGTCATAAAAGTAATGTCGTTTTTTTTGTTAAAGGAGGTTTGATATATTGCTATGTAATCAGGGGTGATTTCAGCCTTGTTGTAAAAACTGTCAATACAATGCCAGCCGTTAACATAGTATTTGACCCAGGCATGATATATGAAAGAATCCGAGGGGAAATCCGTTATAACTTCGCCCAAAACAACTTCCGCAGGTATCCCCGCTGCTCTGTACAGCGAACTTAATATAATTGCCTGTTCAATCGGGTTTGCTTTTTTAGAAGCAAAAATTGTGTCTATGCTTCTGTTTTCTGTCATATTTATGTTATTGGTGAAATTTTTTGATACATAGTTTTTTAATTCAACAGCAAGCTTTTCCTTGTTTGTGTATTTTTTTGAATATTCAGCCGCTATTTTTTTTATGTTGGAGTTTAACGGATTAATTAATATCGTAGTATCCAGATATTTTTTGAGGTTTTTATTGTCTTCTTTCACTGAATTGTAATCAAGAGAATTTTTTAGATAAACCGAATTATTGTAAATTTGAAGAACTCTCTGCCTTTCATCATTGATAAAATAACTTGATAGTATACCTTGAGAATCTTCTATTTTGTACGACACCTGCTTTGCATTTTTTATACTTTCAACATCGCTGTGCAGTGGAAAAACGGCTTTTGATGCAATATTTTTATTACTCAGCCTGTAGGATAAAATCCCTTTGTCAACGAGTTTTTGGGAAATATCAAACATTTTTATATTTTTTTGAAGCATTATCCCTTGAAGGTTATAAAATTCAAGAATTTCAAGGTTTGGTGTAATATCGTACTTAACCGAGTATTTTTTGACTTTTTGGTTATCAATTACATCATCTTTGACAAACTTCTTTACCAAAACCACCTCTTTAAAATCATCCCTGTATTCAATTGTTGTATAGGACAGATTTGGGTTTTTAGCTATATCGTTCAGCAGGGTTTTAATTTTATAGGGGAATATAATGCCGGTATTTTCAAGGAAGATTATCTTGGGTTCAACGCCGGGGTTAGAAAGCGAGTTTATTACAACTTTATCGGCGTTGACTTTAGCTTCGTAAATCCGGGGCTGCTGCGAAGAATTATCCGTAACAAGAATAGAGACAGGCTTAAAATCAAGTGTTTCGGTAAATAAAATTTTTACGGACGGAGAGTCAAAATAACCGTCAGGCTGAATTTTAGACACTGTAGTCAGTATTTTATCCGCAGTTTTTTCATATTTGTAGCATAAAAAGGAAGAAACCTTTTTATTAGTGGTAATGCTATAGCAATCCTCCCCCAAAACTTCTGCCAAAACACTGCCCTGGAAAAAATATAAAACCAATACAAGACTGAAAAGTAGTTTTTTAAACAATTATCCTATATCCCCTCTAAAACAAATATTATAATATATTACTTGTATAGAGGCTAATTAATTAAGAAAAATACATATTAAGACTACTGTGCAAATTAGAAAAATTTTTTCGATTTGCACAGTAGTCGACCCTATCGGATGTGAGCGAGCCAAAACGCTTATGTTGAGCATTAGTCTTATATTTAAAATAAAAATGAACAAATCATTAGAAAAATCGTTATACTAATTAAGAAAGGATAATAACATGGATAAAGTTTCAGAATTATTAAAAGAAGCAAAACCTTTGTATTTTAGGGAAAAACGCAAGAAAAAGCAGCTTGCGGCAGCATGCGCTGTGTTGGTAGTTTTCTTGGGATTCGGTATATTCACTGCTCAGGAATATTTTAGCAATAGCAGCAGTGACATAATTTCATACCAAAACTCCTCAATAATAGAAGAAATGGGCTTACCTACGGATGAATACGGATTGTTAAAGGCAGATTAATTTTGAAAAAAATAATAGATACTTATAAACACAATATAAAAACCATAATAAAGAAGTTTACGGGCAAAGCGGATGAGGACTTAGAGCAGGAAGTTCTTATAAAAGCCTGGAAAAATAAAAGCAAATACAATGAGCAAAACCGTTTTAAACAATGGATTAGTACGATTACGGCAAATACTTGCAGAGATTATTTGAAATCTTCAAACCAAAAAAATTCTATCTATCAAGTAAAAGATGAAGATGTTTTAAATAATATTGCAGATAAATCCGAGAAAACAGAAAAAATAATAGACCAAAAACTAAGACAAAAAATAATATTAAAGGCGGTTTATGCCCTGCCTGCAAAAATGAAAGAAGTCATCATATTATATGAATTTGAAGAAATGTCGTACGAAGAGATTTCTAAAAAAATAAAAACCCCGATCGGAACAATAAAGTCAAGATTATTCAACGCAAGAAATATTTTGGCAGAAGAGTTAAAACATTTATCAGGAGATTAAAATTATGAAAAAAACTTTACCGGTTTCTTTAAGTGTATTGGCACTTACCCTTTGTGCATCAAGTGTTTTGGCGCAGCCTCCCGCTCCGCCTCCAAACGGAGACGGTTTTGCGCCTCCGCCGCAAAAACATGCAAAAAACTTTAAAGCACAAGAACAAAAATTTAATGAAAGACTTAAGCTTACGGATGAGCAGGTTGCTTTGGCTAAGAAAAACCGCATAGAAGGTCATAAAAAAATAAAGCCGATTATGCAGGAAATTATGCAGAAAAAGGATAAACTCTTTGAAATCAGAGAATCCAACCTGTCTGACGCCGAAAAGAAAAAACAAACGGCAGCGCTAAAAACACAAATCAGAGCGCTTGAAGACAAAGCTGATGATATCAGAGAAGAAAACATGAAAAATTTTGAAAGTATTCTTACCGCTGAACAAAAACAGGAGTTAGCTAAAATTAAAGCTGAAGGCGCAGCGAAAAGAAAACAAATGATGAAATACCAAAAACGCTTTTAATGAAAAGGCTAAAGGATTGGAAACTATGCAGGTTTCTAATCCTTTTTTATTAAGAGTAATAAAGAATTTTAATAGTTGGCAATAATTGAAAAAATAATGTAATATGTAATTAAACACAGGATAGGAGAAGGAAATATGATGAAAAAAGTTGCAACTGCAGCAATGATACCATTATTTTTATCAATGAATGCTGTAATGGCTGCACAGTATGATTATAACCAATATAATCAACCGGCATCTTATGGGAACTTTGGTTCGCAGCAACAGCATCAATCGCAACAATATAATCAACCGCAACAATATAACCAACCGCAATATCAATACAATCAGCAAACATATTCTCCGCTGCAAGGTCATGTTGTCATAGTCCCCGCGGGTACCGTTATGCAATCAACGGTGAACAGGACATATTCAACAGCAAATCTTACGGTGGGTGACGGGTTTTCAATGGTTTTAAGCCAGCCGTTTTACTATCAAAATCAAATGATAGCGCCGCAAGGCAGTATGGTAAACGGTACGGTGGTTATCGCTGAAAAAGCAGGCAGAACAGGTAAAAACGGAAAACTTAAAGTTGCTTTCAACAATATCATGCTTCCAAGCGGACAAATGATTCCTATCTCGGGCAAAATCGCCACTCAGGATAATACAGGAATTTTAACAGGCGGTACTACAAAAGAAAGAGTAGTAGAGTACGCTAAAGATGCTGCTATAGGTGCAGGAATAGGGGCATTGGCAGGTACCGTACTCGGTCCGTTATCAGGCGGATCTGTAGGAAAAGGCGCCATATACGGCACGGCTCTGGGCGGTGGATTAGGGGTGGGCAAAGCCCTTATAGACAAAGGTGATGATGTTATTATCCAACCGGGAGATGCTATTGATGTCATTCTTGAACAACCTATGAGCATTAACCCCTCTGCACAACAATACTACTAATTAGCCCGTTAGGTTAATTGTTATTTCATTGCTTGTTGGGATAATTGAAAATAAAGTAGCACTTGGGAAGGAAATGCCATGTTAGGGCAGGATTTAGATATACAAAAACGAATAAAAACAAAGTCAATAGAAAAGATAGCCATATTAAAAGAAGATGCAGAGAAGATACCTATAACAGAAGCTCTCAAGGTTTCATCTTCTGCGCATATAACTTTATTTTTGCTGCTGTTGTTTCTACCTTTTTTATTGCAATTTTTCGGTATAGATTTCTTAACTTTTAAACGACCTGAGGCAAGAACAAGAGATATAGAATTTGTGCTTGTCAATCAGCCCGAAAAAGAACCTATAAATAAAAATACACATTTAAGGGCTGACAGAAACACTCAGGCCGGCGGACAGCATGACCCTAAAAAGAGAATAGCTCCGCCGTCAAACCCTTTGCCAAAGAACAACCCTGCTCCTGCGCAAAAATCACAAGCGTCAAGCAAAATCGCCCCAACTCAGACAGCAAAGCCTCGGGCAGAACAAGTCCGAAAAATACAGGAGCCGCCTAAAATGGCTGCTAAAGAACCTGATAAACCTATCCCGCCTAAGCCTTCGGCAAAACCGCTGTCTATACCTTTTACTAAAGCGCCGACAAGCTTTAAAATACCTTCAGCGCCAATGAAAAGTGCGCCTAAAATAGCAACAAATGTAGGAGGACCTGTAACAACAGCACCCGGAGCCTCATCCTCATCATCGGGCGGCAGTCCTAAACCTGTCTTGGCATCAGGAGGATACGGCTCTTCCTCATCACGCTCATCTTCCGCCGGAGGCAGCGGAACTTCAGGCGGCTCTGTTTATTCACCCGGCGGCGGCAGCGCAGGTAATCCCGGACCTGGGAATCCTAAAGGGGCGCCCGGAGTTGATGCTATTAAAGAACCTAATTTCGGACCGTACATGGCTGAATTACAAAGACGTATAAAAAGTAACTGGAATCCGCCCAGAGGAGATGAAAGTAAACGTGTAGTGCTTTTATTTAAAATAGCAAAAGACGGAAGATTACTAAATGTTAAGGTCGCCAAATCCTCAGGATTGCCCAACGCAGATAAGGCAGCCTTAGCTGCAGTGGAGCTTACAGCCCCGTTTCGCCCCTTACCGGCAGACTACAAAGGTAGTGATATAGATATCCAATTTACTTTCGACTATAATGTTTTTGGGGTGAGTAGCAGATATTAAAAACGTGAGTAGCAGACATTAAAAACGCGAGCAGGAGATATTAAAAACGCGAGCAGGAGATATTAAAAACTTGAGCAGCAGACATTAAAATCAGATATTAGATTACTAGATACAAAGGAAAGAGGTATAAAACATGGAACTTTTAATTCATTCTATCAAATTAGACTGGCCGGTATTGTTACCGATTTTGGTTTGCTCTATCGCAACCATTGCAGTTGCAATTAACAGATGGGCTTTTTACAATGAAAACAAACGGGAAATTATAAAGTTTATTAAAAATCTTCAAACCGAACTTGCTCGCAATAACCTCACAGGGGCTCAGCTTTTAAGCTCTCAGTTAGGCGGAGTTATTGGTGAAGTTGCGGAAGAAGGCGTAAGAATTTTGGAAGAACAAAATACGGATTTTTCCCGTTCATTCGACATTTCAACCAGCTTAGCAACGAGAAAACTTGAAAAATATTTAACTATTCTTGGTACTATTGGCGGTGTTGCACCGTTCTTAGGGTTATTCGGTACAGTTGTAAGAATTCTTTATACATTTCAGGATTTGGCAACTCAAGGTAACCAGAGTTCAGCAGTAGCAATGGGTATTGGTTCAGCTCTTATTGCAACGGCATTCGGGTTAGGTGTGGCAATTGTTGCGGTAATCCTTTACAACTGGTTCCAAAGCATAGTTAAACGATACGAAGACGACTTCCAGTTAATTAAATTGCTTTTCTTAAGCTTTGCGGATAAAGAAGAGGCAATCAAAAATCAAGCTGCAAGTGCAAGCCCAAGCATCTAATAAATTAGTAAGGAAAAACAGATGGCAATTTCTACAGAAAAAAAAGGTAAAATTTTTAACGAAATAAACATCACTCCGCTGACCGACATATTTTTGGTTTTGCTGATTATTATGATGGTTATGGCGCCGACGTTTTCTTCAATGGATAAAAATATTACAATTCCTGAAGTAAACAGCGGTGTAAATGTTGAAAATAAACAAGTTATCGTAAGTATTACAAAAAATGATGAACTTTTTGTAAATGACAAACAGGTAAAAGCTATGCAGCTGGAAGATGAGTTAAAGTCTTTGCTTGAATTATCACCTGATAAAAGCGTAGTGGTAAAAGCCGACGAAAGCACAAAAAGCTCGGAAATTCTTAAAGTTGTTAAAGCTGCGCAGGGAAGCGGATATGAAAAACTGACCGTGGCGGGCGAGCCTTTAAATAAAAAAGAACAAAAAAGACTTCAAAATGCTTCCAACGAAGATTTGCCGGAGGAGTAGAAAATGATAAGAAAGCAAAGAAATACATTTAACGAAATAAATATTACTCCGTTGACCGACATATTTTTGGTACTGCTTATTATAATGATGGTAGTAGCACCAATGCTTGACCAACAGGGTTTAACTCTTGCTGTACCTTCAGCGCAGGAAGCTTCACAGGAGCAAAAAGAATCTAAAATACTTACGGTAGAAGTAAATGAAAACGGACAGTATTTGGTGGATAATGAGGTTATCGCCGTAAACGACCTGCAATCCGAGCTAAAGGAAAGAGCCAAGGATAAAAGCGAAGGGCTTTTAATTCAGGCAAATTCAAATTCTACCCATGGCGCGGTTGTTAAACTTATGGACAATGCAAGAAGTGCCGGTATTTTCAGCATTTCTATAGTTGAAGAATAAATTATAGAACCTTAATTCACAACTGTTGCTTTATTGCTTTACCCCGAAAGCTTCTCTTACTTCCCGGGCATCGTCAAAGTGGATAGTTTTGTCCTTTAATATCTGATAGTCTTCATGTCCTTTACCGGCAACTACCACAATATCATCGGGCTGTGCCTGTTTTGACGCCAGGAGAATTGCGCTGTGTCTGTCTATTTCTACCATGATTTTTGTACTGTCAAGCGAATTTATACCCGAGAGAATATCCGTAATAATTTGCTGGGGGTCTTCGCTTCTCGGGTTATCAGATGTAACAATGGAAATATCAGCCAGTTGTTCGCTTATTGCCCCCATTTTAGGGCGTTTTGTAGCATCCCTGTCGCCGCCGCATCCAAACACGCAAATCAGTTTTCCACCGTCAGGAAGAATTTTACGGGCTGCTTTAAGTACATTATCCAAACCGTCAGGGGTATGGGCATAATCTACAATGGTAAGCGGTGAACGTGTAATCGCTTCAAATCTTCCTGCCACTCCATGGGTTTCCTGCAGAGCTTTTAGTGTTAATGGGATGCTTAATTTTTGAGAAATCGCTGTTGTAAAGGCAGCTAAAGCATTGTAAACACTAAATAACCCCGTCATTTGCAGGGTGATTTTAAAATCACCGACAGGTGTAGAGCAGTCAAAAACCGCACCGTCGGTGCTGAATTGAATATTAGATGCTTTTACATCGGCATCATTTTCGACACCGTAGGTGAAAATCCTGACCAAAGGCGCTGTTGCTTTTATAAAATCCTCTGCTCTTTCATCGTCTGCATTGATTATAGCGGTACCGCCTTTTGCCAAACCTGAAAACAATTTTGCTTTTGCTTCGAAGTAATTTTGCATTGTTATATGGTAATCAAGATGGTCTTGCGTTAAATTGGTCAAAACAGCACAATCAAATTCGCAGCAGCCTGTACGGTGCTGTGAAAGCGCATGAGAACTGACTTCCATAACAACAGTACTCACTTTGTTTTCAAGCATAGTCTGAAAAGTTTTTTGCAATTCAGGCGACTGAGGCGTCGTATGTTTGGCATCTTTGTACCCGCCTGATGAATTGATTTTATAACCAAGAGTGCCTATAAGACCGCAGGGTATATTATTATATTCATAAATCCGCTCAATAAGGTGAGTTACGGTTGTTTTCCCGTTTGTACCGGTTACCCCTATCAGGTCTATTTTTTTAGACGGAAAATCGAACAAAACACCTGCAAGGTTGGAAATTTCAAGCTGCGTATCTTTAACAATCAAGACAGGTATTGTAATGCCTTCTATCTCTCTTTGGGCAACTATTGCAACAGCGCCGTTTTCCTGTGCCTGTTTTGCAAACACATGTCCGTCAAGCTTTTCACCTATTAAACAAACAAAAATATCACCCTGTTTTGTTGTTTTAGAGTTATATGAAATATCCCGAACATCAGGGTTATCGTTCAAATTTAATATCTCTTCGGGCCTTATAAACCTTATAATTTCATCTAATCTCATATGCATATCTCCTTATTTTTTAACATTCAATCCCGGTGCATCGGGTTTCATTCTTAAGTGGCGTGTTACAAAAGTAGCAACTTCATTAAAGACGGGACCTGCAACGGTAGAACCCCATACCTCTGCTCCTTTTGGACTGTCAACAACTACCATTACCAAAATCTCGGGATTTTTTGAAGGAAAGAACGCAGCAAAAGAGGTATAAACAACCCCGGTTAAATACCCCGGACCATGGGGATTGGGCTTCCGTGAAGTACCTGTTTTGCCTGCAACCGTAAAATTGGGGATTTTGCCTGCCGTAGATTTAGAGCTTGCTATACTGCCGGCTAACAGTGTTGTTATATCAGCTGCTGTTTGAGGGTTTAATACCTGATGAGTTTTAATTTTCTCAACAGCCTCCTCTTCGGAATATTTAATAACATGCGGAGTTACCCAAACACCTTTATTAGCAATAGCCGCTACTGCCGATGCCATTTGAATGGGAGTAGATGCCAAACTGTATCCGAAAGCAATCGTAGCTTGTGTACTTTGCCTCCAGGTATTAGCTGGCGGCAGCAAACCCGAAGATTCGCCCGGTAAATCTATACCCGTTTTATGCCCCATCCCAAACTGCGAAATCTGATTATAAAATTCGCTGGAGATCGGAAGAGCACACGTCTG
>JAQVHS010000017.1 GCA_028696075.1 Candidatus Gastranaerophilales bacterium | reverse complement strand
CGCAAAAAGGTATGTTTAATATATTTATAGCGTTGTTCCTGTTTGCATTGGAATTCGCGTTTTTATCAGCTCCGACACCGGTGTCAAACAACGCAGTATCATTCTTCGTCAGCTACTTGATTGCTATTGCGGTATTTGGCTTGTTCCAGGCTGTATTTATGGCAAATGCCGGCGGGTGCTGGGATAATGCGAAGAAAATCGTAGAAGTTGAATTGAATGAAAAAGGTACCGCACTCCATGACGCTACCGTTATTGGGGATACTGTGGGTGACCCGTTCAAAGATACTTCTTCTGTTGCTATGAATCCTATTATTAAGTTCACAACTTTATTCGGATTATTAGCTATGGAAATATCTATTTCAGAATCATTCAGGGCGATGGCTCCTTATTGCGGAGTTGTCCTGTTATTGATTGCACTTTATTTTGTTTACAGGTCATTCTACTGTATGAGAATCCCTGTGAAAGGATAATTTACAGTTTAAAAGAGCCGTTAGTTAACTGACGGCTCTTTTTTTTGTTATCTTTTTTTCAAAAAAATGCTATAATTCTTTTAGAGGCGTGTAATGCAAACAAAAAAATTATCTTTATTCAAATATTTCGATAAAACACCGCAGCAGCTTGAACTGCTTTTAGACACTGAAACCATTGATATTCAAAGGGCAGAGGTTTGTTGTGTTTTGGGTTATTTTGAATATTTTAAAAGTAATTTTATAAAAGCTGCAGAATACTACAATATTGCGCATAAAATATATATTGAACACAATGATGATATTAAAATTGCCTGTTGTTTGGCGCATTTAGCTCTTTTTAACTATTACAGCGATAATACCCGTTTAATAAGAACACATACTCTTCTAAATGATGCTTTGTATATTGTTCAGGGATACGACAGCCCTGAGGCTGATGATGTTAAAGCGCTGATTCTGCTGTATAACGGCATGATTGATTATAACGAAAAGAATTTTTCCCAAGCGTTGAATTATTATAAAAAAGCCTTAACTATGACTGTAGCGGACAGCCTTGTGTATGCAAGGGTATTAGACAATCTTGGTATATTTTATTTAAGATCTTCAAATTTTCATATAGCAATTAAATATCTCGAAGATGCTATTGAGGTTAAGCAAAAATATAATTTGGACTTGGAAATTGCGACGACAAGGCTTTTAATCGGCCGTTACTATATCTCTATAGAAAATTATGAAAAAGCGTTAGTTGAGTTGAAGTCTTCCATACAAATAGTAAAAGTTTATGACGATAACCTAACCTATTTGCGTATTATAGATGAAATAACAAAGATTAATATTACCATAGGCGATTTAGAGGCAGCGGACAACTATCTTCATCAGGCATTAGAGAAATGTGCGAACTGCAAAGATAAACCCGTATGCGGGTATTTGAATGCAACAATGGTTTCTTTGCTTATTAAAAAAGGGAAAATAGACGAAGCTATTTCTCATCTAAAGAATGAAGTGATACCTGTATTTGACAGAGGGTCGTCAATCAGAGGGCATGCTCTTGTAAAACAGTTAAAAGCTGATATATTCGTGATTACGGGAAGATATGAAGAGGCGCTTGCAAATTTGCATGAAGCGCTTGAAATGTACCGTAATATAAAACTTTACTTTGAAGAAGCAAAATGCTACTTTGAACTTGCAAAGGTTTATAAGAAGATTAACAATCCTCAAATGGTTGTTGCAAGTCTGCTTGAAGCATTAAATATTACCTCCGAGAACGAATTTCCTATTTTGAATAAAAAGATTGAAGACTTTTTATACGAAATAGACGCTCAGGAATGGGCTAATATCGTTAATAAAACTGCCCGCAAAGAGAAAGTTTTTTCAGAAAGCAAGGCGCTTTTAGATACGCTGGATTTGCTGGAAATTTTAAATGACCAGTCTAAACAGACTAAAGACCCGCTTTTGGCGCTTCTGCGTTTAGGACGGTCTATATCTGCACAAACAAATATAGACAGGCTTATAGAAGTAATAGCTCAGGAAACAAAGCTGGCGCTTAATGCGGACAGATGTACCGTGTTTTTGTATGATAAAGAAAATAACCAGCTTTGGTCAAAAGTTGCACTCGGAATGGACTCCAAAGAGATAAGATTTCCCGCAAATGCAGGTTTGGCGGGGCATGTTATTTCAACAGGCGAAACTGTAAATATCCAGGATGCTTATAATGATGAGCGTTTTAATAAGGATATTGACAAACAAACAGGTTATAAAACCCAAAACATTCTTTGTATGCCGATAAGAAATCTTGACCACAAGATTATAGGTGTGTTCCAGATTTTAAATAAACAAGGCGGCAAGTATTTTACCAATGAAGATGAGGACCTGCTTGTTGCAATCGGTTCTAATGCAAGTATTGCCCTTGAGAATGCCAATCTGTTTACAAAACAGCAGCAAATGATTCTGGAGCAGCAAAAAACATTTACCAGCTTCATAAACACCCTTGCAACCTCTTTGGATGCCCGTGACAGAATCACGGCAGGTCATTCAATTCGCGTTACCCAATATACCTCTATCATCGCTAAAGAAATGAAACTTGATGATGATAAAATTGATACGCTTGAAAAAGCCGCGTTACTGCACGATATAGGTAAAATAGGGGTTCAGGATAACGTTCTATTTAAAGAAGGTAGGCTGACCGATGATGAATACAGGCATATTCAAAAACATGCCGAAATCACCTCTGATATTTTGCGCCAAATGTATTTTACCGAAGCATTAAAAGATGTACCTGAAATTGCATCTTCACACCATGAGAGATATGATGGTAAAGGTTATTTCAGAGGCAGAAGCGGTGAAAAAATCCATTTAGGCGGCAGGATTTTGGCGGTGGGAGATGTATTTGATGCAATTACATCAAAACGTCATTATCGTGACAGAATGGATTTTGTAAATGTTTTAAATATTCTTCAGGAAGGTTCAGGCTCTCATTTTGACCCTAAAGTTATAGATACCTTTTTTAATATTACAACCGATAAGATTTTATCAGTTTTAATATCTGCTTACGAAAAAGAACTTGATATCAATATGGCAGCTTATTTTGCCCAATATAAAATAAATGATTTGTACAAATACTTGAAAAAATTCCCCGAAGACAGGAATGAAGAAGAAATTAAGCTCATTGGTTTGTTTAATAAATATTACGTAAATGATTAAAGTGCTGTCTTAAAAGATTTTTCAGCTGCTTCAAATATATTAACTAATTGTGTTTTATTAATGTTTTTTCTATTATATTTCTATAGCTTTTTGAGGTGAGTAAAGTTGGAAAGATTTTTTGGGATTTTCGGTATATTGGCTATTTTGTTTATAGCTTATTTATTGTCGAATAATAAAAGCCGTATAAATTGGTATACAATATTTTCGGGACTTGCCCTGCAATTAGCGCTGGCATTATTTATTTTAAAAACCACAATAGGTCAGAAAATATTCCATGCAATAGGAGTAGGAATAGACAGACTGCTGGTTTTTTCCGATGCCGGCGGGGATTTTGTTTTTGGCGCTCTTACAAAAATGAATTTGCTGCACCATGAAGTTTTTGGCGATTACGGTGCATACCTTTTTGCACTTAAGCTGATTCCCACAATTATCTTTATAGCAATTCTTGTGAATATAGCCTACCATCTGGGTCTTATGCAAAGGATAGTATCTTTTATAGCCAAAATCGTTTATAAAATAATGAGAGTCAGCGGCAGCGAAGCTTTGTCCAATGTTTCGAGCGCTTTTGTAGGTCAGGTTGAAGCCCAGCTTATGATTAAACCTTACGTACCTACAATGACCAATTCAGAGCTTTTAGCTTCAATGACAGGTTCTATGGCATGCATTGCAGGCGGAGTGATGGCTGTTTATATAGGGATGGGGGTTCCTGCGGAATATCTTTTAACCGCCAGTATTATGGCGGCTCCCGGAGCGCTTGTTATTTCAAAACTTGTTTATCCTGAAACCAAAAAATCGGAAACAAGAGGTTCTATTGAACTTGATGTTAAACAGAATTACGTGAATTTACTTGATGCTATTGCGCAAGGCGCATCAGAAGGTATGAAAATATCCATTAACGTAATAGCAATGCTTATTGGCTTTATAGCTTTGATTGCCATGATTAATGCTATTTTAGGAAAATTCGGTTTGTTTGTTTTTCATTATACAGGTATTGAGCATATACTAGGAATGGATATGCAGGCATTTAGTTTGAAAAGTATTTTAGGTACTGTGTTTTCAATATTTGCGTTTCTTATGGGAGTTCCGTTTGCTGAGGCTTCTCAGGTCGGCGGGCTTATGGGGACCAAACTGGTTATAAATGAATTTGTCGCTTATACCGATTTATTGCCTATGATTAAGGCAGGACAATTAAGTCCTCGTTCTATAGTAATAGCAACTTTTGCATTATGCGGATTTGCAAATTTTGGTTCAATTGCAATACAAGTAGGCGGAATAGGTGAAATAGCCCCCAACCGCAAAGAAGACCTCGCCAGACTCGGGCTTAAAGCCTTGATTTGCGGGACTTTGGCATCCTATATGTCCGCCACTATTGCGGGAATAATATTTTAAATTTTAAAAAACTAAGCTTCGCCTGCAATGAGAGTAGCAGCGGCAGGGTTTGCATATTTTTTGAGTAATGCCGGAATATTTTCCACGTCAGTATCAAGTGCATCCTTTGCAAAATCCACGCCTTTATAGATACCCAAAGCAGCGCCGGCTGTTTTTAAAAGACCGTTTTGAACGAAAGCTCTGCGAACGGCAGTTGTAACAGGAGCTCTTCCTTTGACTGTACTTGCTTTTGCAAGTTCCTTTACTTTATCAACATTTACGCCGTTTTTAAACCATTTTTCAGTTAATTCTGCCAGCTTTCTTTTGGCCAGCGGAATATAATCGCTTATAAATTCTCTTTTCCTTTTAACAGGTATGCTGAAAATCTTTTTCTTTAAACCTACACCTAAATCATAAATTTTATCAAAACCTTTATTTATAGCGCCTGATGCATCAAAGCCCATCTTTTGCGGTACTTTTGCAACAAAACCTATAACTTTTTTAGTTACGGGATTAGCAAAGAATAATTTGCCGGTAAAGAAACCCAATGCACCTAAACCTAGGACTGTAGCTATTTTCACAGGCACTCCTACAATGCCCCTGAGCTTTTCGTTAGATAACACGGTATCGGCTATTTCTTTAAATCCTTCTTGTGCTTTGCCGATAAATTCAACGCTGTCGGGGTCTTCCATACAAGCTAAAATCTTGTCTATAGAAACAGAATTGGCTGCTTCTTTCGATGAGATATCGGACTTTGCATTTCTTGCAAAAGATATAGCATTTATACTCATAGTAATCTCTTATAAGTCTAGTCTGATTATATTAATTAGAAAAAATTTTTTATTTGCTAGTTTTCTGTCATTATATTACAAATTTTTTACATTGTACATAAAGTTAAAATTTATTTATACAAGTATAATGCAAAGTCTTATGGCATTGAGTATCACAAGGTAAAACTTGCTCAACGCAAGCATTTTTGCTTGTTCACATCCGGCATGTCGACCTCGTACAAATTAAAAAAAACAAATTTTTCTGACTTGTACCGCGGTCTTCTTTTATGATAGAATCTTTCTTGGTACGGTATTAATCAAGGATCAACATGCGTTTAGAAAAATCGCACAATTTACCCGGTACTTTAATATGCGTAGAAGGTATCGACGGTTCGGGAAAATCTACCCAGCTTTCTGTTCTTAACGATTGGCTGAGTGTAATGTTTCAAGATGTTATTTTTACTGAATGGAATTCTTCACGTTTGATTTCTCAAACCACCAAGCTCGCCAAGAAAAAATCCCAGCTCAGCCCCAGAACCTTCAGCCTGTTGCATGCCGTTGATTTTGCCGACAGATTGGAACAGGTTATTATACCGGCGCTTAAGGCAGGCTTTATCGTACTTGCAGACAGGTATGTTTATACCGCTTTTGCAAGAGATGCAGCAAGAGGCGTTGACTCAAGCTGGGTTCGCAGCATGTACGGTTTTGCTATTCAGCCTGATTTGGCTATGTATTTTAACGTGCCTGTAGAGGTTTCATTGCAGAGGATTTGCTCTAATCGGCAGCCAAAGTTCTATGAAGCAGGCATGGATTTAAAGTTGAGCAATGACCCTTATGAGAGTTACAGGATTTTTCAAGGACGTGTAATATCAGAATATGACAAAATGGTTGATGAATATAATTTGGTGAATATTGATGCAACGCAGTCTATTCACTCCCAGCAGTTAAAATTCAGGGAAATAGTGAAGAAAATACTTTCAAATAAAGGAATAAAAATTGGGCAAACTAAGTAAGACAAAGCATGGCTATGACGGACTTTTGATAGTCATTGAAGGTACGGACGGTTCAGGAAAATCGACCCAGATTGAGCTGTTGAAAAAATACCTTGAATGTGAGGCTTACGGCGTAGTTATCAGCGAATGGAAATCTTCTGAACTTATTGCAAGCGTCATCGATGATGCCAAAGAACGTAATTTGTTTAACGCTAATACTTTTAGCCTGATGTATGCTTCGGATTTCGCATTCAGGCTTGAAAATCAGGTTTTACCCGCACTGCAGGCAGGGTTTGCTGTTTTAATGGACAGATATACTTATACAGCTTATGCAAGGGATGTGGTAAGAGGAGTTAAACCAAGCTGGGTAAGAAAACTCTATAATTATGCCCCTGCTCCCGATATGACGTTTTATATAGATATTCCGGTTAAGCCTTTGTTAAAAAGAATTATCGCTTCAAAGGGTTTCGATTATTATGAATCGGGAAGAGATATAGGTTTAAGTACGGATTTTTATGAATCTTTTAAAATCTATCAGGCTAAGATTTTAGAAGAATATGGAAAAATGGTTGATGAATATAACTTCATAAGGGTTGACGGGAATAAGCCGATTGAAGAAAACCATGAATTTATCAAAGAAAAAGTTGCAGAACTGTTAAAAACCAACGTTTTAAAATAACGGAGAGATATGGATAAAAATACGCAAAAAGCCCTTGAGTTTTATAATAAAAAAAATTACGAAGAGGCAATAACTTATTTTCAAAAAGCATTAGAATTCACTGAAATCGGTGATTTTTGGACTTTTAATAATATAGCAACATCCTACTACAGTTTGGGACAATATGAGCATGCTATAGAATTTTATTTAAAGGCGCTTGAGCTTAATTCAAAAGCCGCTGATGTTTACTTGAATTTGGCTAATGCTTACAAAGCCGAAGGCCTTATAGGTGATGCTATAGGAACTTTGCAAACTGCTGTTGCAGCTAACCCTTCATCAATGAATTTGCACCATGGGCTTGCGATGTTGTTTTTTGAAGATTGTCAGTATGATTTGGCATTGAGCGAACTTGAAATAGTCTTAGACAATGACCCTGTGAATATTGACGCTAACTATGATATAGCAAGAGTTTATTATGAAATGGGACTTTATGACAGTGCTATTGCCCATTATATAAAGGTTTTAGACAATATAGACAATAGCGCCGATATTCATTATAACATTGCACTGTCTTATGAGGCTAATAATGATATAGACAAGGCTATTTATCACCTTTTTAACGTCATTTCCATAAATGAGGCATATTATCCTGCATATAAAAAACTCGGGGTGATGTTCCTTGCAAAAGGCGAAAAAGAAGAAGCAAAAGAATATCTGGAAAAATACATTTCCTTTGATTTGCCTGACGATGAAAAGGAAAATATTAAGAAAATTCTTAAAAAATAAATTATATGCTATTATAAAGTTAAAGTTTATTTGAGGGATTTTTATGAGCGAATTTAGGCGTTGGTACGATAATGACCCGGTCTTAAAAGAAGCGTTGGAGCTTTTATCCATTTCAGCGGAAGAAGTCAAAGACGAATCAGCAAGTTTTTTGATGAATCTGCAAGACCAGGTAGCAAAAGACGTTATTGAAAGGCTTTATGAACAAATTCAGGATTATCAGGTTAGCGGTAACCGCTGGTATGACAAAGACCCTGTTATGCTTAAAGCCATAGAATTATTAAGAGTAGCTCCTGCAAGTGTACAACGTCAGGCTGCAAAAAAATTACTCAAAGCTTTGTCTAAAGATACACAGGAAGAAGCTGAAGAGTTATAACACCATGGTAAGTCCTTATTTTGCGCTTAAAGATTTGATAAACTGTACTAACGGCAAATTGTACGGCAGCGCAGATAAACTGGGGAATTTTTCTGTTTCTACAGATACACGTACCTTAAGTAAAAATGATATTTATATCGCATTGAAAGGTGAAAAATTTGATGGGCATGATTTTGTAGTTAAAGCATTTGAGTGCGGCTGCCAAGGCGCTGTCATTTCTAAAAATAATGTTGATAATTTTAAAGATTTATTGGCGGAGGGACGATTTTTTATAGCGGTGGATGACACTTCGAAAGCTTATTTGAAAATAGCAAACTTTTATCGCAAACAACAAAATGTAAAAATAATAGCTATAACAGGTTCCTCAGGCAAAACTACTACCAAAGAAATGGTTTATGCTGTATTGAACTCCCAATTTAATACTCAAAAATCAATTAAAAACCACAATAATGAAATAGGTTTATGCCAAACATTACTTTCTATAGAACCTGAAACCCAATATTGTGTTATTGAAATGGGCATGAGAGCGCAAGGCGAAGTAGACCTTTTATCCAAATATGCGCAACCTGATGTTGCCGTTATTACCAATGTCGGACCTGCTCATATAGGTATTTTAGGCTCACTTGAAAATATTGCAAAAGCAAAGTGCGAGATAGTTAACTACTTGCAACAAGACGGGGTTTTATTTGCTCTTGATGACGAGTTGATAAAAAATAACGTTAAAACAGAGGCTAAAAAAGAGTTTTACAGCCTTGATGATGTAAATATAATATCAAGAACGTCAGGGGGAAGTATTTTTAACTACAAAGACGCATTATATAGGATAAATGAATTTGCCGAGTTTAATATTCTGAATGCTCTTGTCGCCATCAAAATAGGGCAATATGTCGGTATGAAACATGATGAAATTCAATCAGGATTGTTAAGCTTCAGGAATGTTGAATTCAGAAATGAGGTAACCATCTTGGATTGCGGTGCAACAGTGATATCTGATTGTTATAATGCTAACCCGTTTTCTGTTGAGGCTTCTATCAAATCTGTTTCCGAAATTTATAAAGACAAAAATATTATAGTTGTGTTTGGTGATATGCTTGAGTTAGGGGAATTTGAAAAAGATTACCACAGAAAAACAGGTGAAATAATAAACAATTCAAATGTAAACTATTTCACAACTGTAGGAGAGCTTGCTAAAATAGCAGCAGAGCAAGTTGAAAATAAAAAAACAAAAAGCTTTAGTTCAACAGAGGAAGCAGTATCATTTTTGAAAACAATCATCGATAAAAATTCTCTGGTTTTGCTAAAAGCTTCACGGGGAATGAGATTTGAAGAAATATTGAAGGGATTGAAGGATTTAAAATGACACTTGTATTTGTATCAGGATTAATAGCACTGCTTTTGACAATGATAGCAGGTGTGCCGTATCTTGATTTTTTGAAGAAAAAAACGCTTGGGCAGTACATTAGAGAAGAGGTACCCGAAAGACATAACCAAAAAGCAGGCACCCCGACCATGGGCGGTATTATCATAGTAGTATCCGCCATAGTAGCGTCAGTTGTATCGCTTTTTATGGCGGAGGCTATTTCAGCCATAGGGATAATGTCTTTAATAACCATAGCTTTGTACTGTTTTACAGGTTATCAGGACGATATTAAAAAGATTACAAAAAAACATAACGAGGGTTTATCCGTAAGGGGTAAATTGATGCTGCAAATAGCTGTAGCTATTTTGCCGGCTTTTTATATGGTTTATGTAAATAACACCGCAATTAACTTTTTTAATTTATACCAGCTGGATTTAGGCTGGTTCTACCCGCTTTTTGCTATTTTGATAGTAATAGGCTCTTCTAATGCAGTAAATTTGACAGACGGGCTTGACGGTCTGGCTGCCGGAAATTCTTTTATTGCCTTTACAACTCTGGCAGTTCTTGCCTTTATAAACGGATATACAAGCTTATCCATTATATCGGCGGCTATTGCGGGTGCTTGTTTGGGATTTTTGTACTTTAACAAATATCCCGCAAAAATATTTATGGGCGATACGGGAAGTTTGGCATTAGGCGGCGCCTTGGGCGCACTTGCCATTTTAAGCAAAAACGAATTTTGGCTTTTATTCATAGGTATAATTTTTATCATAGAAACTTTGTCTGTAATAATTCAGGTTATAAGCTTTAAAACCACAGGCAAGAGGGTTTTCAAAATGTCGCCTATCCATCACCATTTTGAACTTTGCGGCTGGAGTGAATTGAAGATAGTTTATACATTTTGGGCTGTTACCCTTGTTTTTTGTGTTTTGGCTGTAGTAATAAGATTGTTGATGGTGTAGGTCATGCAGCTTGCGGGTAAGAATATAACGGTCTTGGGTTTATCAATCAGCGGCATAGCCGTGGCAAAATATGCCGCACGAAATGGCGCTTATGTAGTTATCACGGAGAAGAGAAGTTTTGCGCCTCGGGATGAAGCACTATTAACGGAGCTTAACGCTCTGAAAATTAAAGTAGAGATGGGCTTTCACTCTGATGAAGTGATTAAAAACGCGGATATTATAGTTACAAGTCCCGGTATCCCGCCTCATAGCGATGTTTTTACTTCGGTCGAAAAGTATAATAAAGAGGTAATAAGCGAGATTGATTTTGCATACCTGAACAAACCTGAAAAATCCGAATTCATAACAATAACGGGTACTAACGGTAAAACAACCACTACAAAACTTTTAAGCGAAATACTCACAAATGCGGGCTTCAAGGCGCCTTTTTGCGGAAACATAGGTATTCCGCCGACGAGTTTGCTGGATGAAGATGTCGATTTTTTTGTTACGGAAATAAGCTCTTACCAGATTAATTATACGAAGTATTTAAAGCCTTATGTTTCTGCTTTTCTTAACTATACAAGCGACCATGTAACCTGGCATGGCAGTGAAGAAGAATATTTAAGGGTAAAAGCTTCTCATTTTATCGGTGAAAATACACCGGAATATGCGGTGTTGAATTTTCAGGATAAGAACGTCCGTGAAATAGCAGATAAAACAACCGCTAAGGTTTTTGCGTTTGATGATGAATTTCAGCAAGAGTGCGTTTTTGAAAGAAACAGTAAAATATTTTATAAAAAAGACCAAAATATAGAAAAAATTTGCGATTTAACAAAAGCAAGGCTATTCGGCAGGCATAATTACCAGAATATAGCCTGCGCTGTCAGTGTGGCAAAGATTTTGGGGGTGGATAACAATATAATTCAAAAAACCATAGAGGAGTTTGCCGCACCGGAACACCGAATTGAATTTGTCAGAGAAATTGGCGGTATTAAATACTATAACGATTCAAAAGCTACTAACTGCGATTCCACAATTTGCGCTTTAAAAGCGTTTAAAGATAAGGTTGTACTGATAGCAGGCGGCAGAGATAAAATGACCGATTTGGGCGAATTTTGCGAAACTGTTGTACAAAAAGTTTCTGACGTTATTTTAATAGGCGAAGCAGCAGAGCGATTTGAGCAGAATTTGAGAAGCTTTGGTTTTAAAAATATCTTAAGCGCTGATTCTTTGGAAGAGGCTGTTGATATTGCAGGGAAATTAAACCATGGGGATGTTTTATTATCCCCTGCCTGCGCAAGCTTTGATATGTTTAACAATTTTGAAGAAAGGGGAAAGGCTTTTAAAAATTATGTCTTACAAAAGTAACCCGTCTAAACGTACAAAACCGCCAAGAACAAGATATAAAATTTATCCTGTCGATGCGAATTTGCTTATTATCGTTATAATTTTATCGATATTCGGGACGGTTGCCGTTTTTTCTGCGGGCGCGCCTGAAGGGGCTGATTATTACCAAAATCCGCTTTATTATCCGATTAAACACCTTATTTTTGGGGTCATAGGTTTTATTTTTATGGCTATAGCGGCTCTTATCGACTATAAAAAGTGGAAGAAATGGGCGATACCTATTTCTGTTGTTATTATACTTTTAATAGTTGCTACGCTTATTCCGGGGCTTGGCAAGACTACTTACGGTTCTTCAAGATGGCTTACTTTTTTGCCTGTACAACCGTCTGAATTCGGCAAATTTGCCTGTGTTATTTTGGCGGCAAGCGCTCTTTCTCAGGTGAAGTCATTGTTTGATGAAAAGATGCTCGTTAACTTCGGGCTGATTGTTTTTATGATGGGCGTAATATTTATACAGCCGAACCTGAGTATCTTTTTGCTTCTTGCGGGAACATGCGTTGCCATGGCATTAGCGGCAGGCATGAGCTATAGAATGTTGTTGCTTTTCGGGGCTTGTTCGTTGCCGGTGCTGCTTATGAAAATCAAAGGTACGACTTATCAAATGAACAGAATACAAGGCTGGCTTGACCCGTTTTCTGACCCTCAAGGGATAGGTTATAACCTTATTCAAAGCTGGTATGCCATATCATCAGGCGGACTTTTAGGAGTCGGGTTAGGTAATTCAAAACAGAAACTTTACTGGCTGCCTTTTGGGCATACAGATTTTATTTTTGCTGTTATAGCCGAAGAATTGGGCTTTTTGGGAAGTGTTTGTCTGATAATTCTTTTTGTTCTGTTTATAAAACGGGGATTTAAAATTTCAGCCCGATGTGAGGATAAATTCGGCAAACTTTTAGGATTTGGTATAACATTTATAATAGGTGCTCAGGCATTTATCAATATGTGTGTTGCAACAGGAGTATTCCCTGTAACAGGTGTAACTTTGCCGTTGATAAGCTATGGCGGCTCGTCTTTTATGATTACTACGTTTATGATAGGGATACTTTTAAATATTTCACGAAAACGAACGGAAAGAGTTGAACATGAGTAAAACATCAGATAAACAAAAAAAAGGCTTAAAAATTGTTTTGGCAGGCGGCGGCACGGGCGGGCATATTTATACGGCTGTAGCTGTCGGCAGAGAACTGCTGGAAGACCCGGAAGTTAAGAAGATTTATTATGTAGGCAACCCTACTAATCTGGAAAAGACGGTTGTTGACGATGAAAATTTTATTTTTCTTCCTATTACAATATCAGGCATGCCCAGAAAAATAGGGTTAGGGCTTTTTAAGTGGATGTTTCAACTGTTTTTTGCGGTAATGGATTGTTTAAAATATTTTAAACGTATAAAACCCGACTGTATTTTGGGTACAGGCGGTTATGTCAGCGGACCTGCTCTTATAGCGGGTAAAATGTTGAAAATCCCGTATATGCTTCACGATAGTGATGCCTGTCCGGGTATTGTTACAAGAAAAATGGCAAACGGCGCTAAAGTAGTCAGTATAGCATTTGAACAGGCAAAAGATTATCTTAAAGGCGCTAATGTTAAATTTAACGGCAACCCTGTAAGGAGTACTTTTAGCGCACTTGACAGAAAGGAATGCCGGGAAGAGTTAGCTTTAGCTCAGGATAAATTCACGGTGCTTGTAATGGGCGGTTCACAGGGCGCACAATCTATAAACAAGGCGATTTGTGAGTGTTTGGATGAGCTTATTATTGATTATAATATGCAGTTTATCCACCAGACAGGGTTTAAAAATTACGAGGTTTATATGGATTCTTTAAGTAGTGAACTTAGAAATAATCCTGCTTATATAGTGAAACCTTATTTTGAAAATATGGCAGTGCCTTTGGGTGCAGCGGATTTAGTAGTCGCAAGGGCAGGTTCTTTGTCCATAAGTGAGTTTAATATATGCGCTCTTCCGAGTATTCTTATTCCTTATCCATATGCGGCTAATGACCACCAGCGATTTAATGCCAAAGCTATGGAAGAAACAGGCGCAAGCATTATGCTTGATGATAAACTATGCGACAGGGATAATTTAAAAGAAATTATTGTGGATTTGTACGTAAATCGTGATAAATTGTTATTAATGAAGGAAAAAAATATCGAAATTGCAAAAGACCATGCGACAAAGACTATAGCTAAGCAGCTAAAAGATATGGCAATTTAACCGGAGGTAATTATGAAGAAAATTTATATTGGAATGAGCGCTGATTTATTGCACCCCGGACATCTAAACATTATTGAAAAAGCCAGAGAGCTTGGCGGTGAAATTATTATAGGTCTTTTAACAGACAGAGCCATAGCAAGCTATAAAAGGCTGCCGTTTATGACTTATGAGCAGCGCAAAGTTGTTGTTGAAAATGTAAAAGGCGTTTCAAAAGTTGTTCCGCAAAAAACCTTGGATTATACTCACAACCTTGAAATGATAAGGCCTGACTACGTAGTCCATGGCGACGATTGGAGAACCGGAGTTCAGGTAAAAGCAAGACAGAAGGTTATTGATACGCTTGCACAATGGGGCGGTGAGCTTGTAGAAGTTTCTTATACGGAAGGTATATCCTCAACAAACTTAAATCAGGTTTTAAAAGAAATAGGCACTACTCCGGATGTACGCTGCAAAAGACTAAGGCGATTATTGGAAAGCAAAGATATAGTAAGAATTTGCGAGGCACATAATGGTTTGAGCGGTTTAATTGTCGAAAATACCTGCGTAATGTGTAACAACAAAAGGGAAGAGTTTGACGGTATTTGGATATCTTCTTTAACGCAGTCAGCTGCAAAAGCAAGACCTGACATAGGCTATCTTGATACAACAACAAGACTTAACGTTATTAATGATATTTTAGAAGTTACAACAAAGCCTATAATTTATGACGGTGATAACGGCGGACCGAAAGAACATTTGGTATTTACCGTGAAATCCCTTGAGAGGCTTGGTGTATCGGCTATTATTATAGAAGACAAAATAGGTCTGAAGAAAAATTCATTGTTCGGTACCGAAGTATCGCAAGAGCAAGATTCTATAGAAGATTTTGCCTTTAAAATTAGGGCGGGTAAGGATGCGCAGGTATCTGAAGATTTTATGGTTATAGCTCGTATTGAGAGCCTTATTTTGGGGAAAGGGCTTGATGATGCGCTGACAAGAGCAAAAGCCTACCTGGAAGCAGGTGCGGACGGTATTATGATTCACTCTTGCAGTAAGTGTTTTGATGAGATAAAAGCTTTTGCACGGGAATATAACAAATTTGAAAACCGCAAACCGCTTGTTGTGGTTCCTTCTTCCTACGCCGATGTTACGGAAAGAGAACTCATTGATAACGGCATAAATGTTGTTATTTATGCAAACCATCTTTTGCGCTCTGCCTATCCAGCAATGGTAAAAACAGCCCAGTCGATACTAGCCAAACAAAGCTGCTCAGAAGCGTCTTCCTGTTATTGTATGAATATAAAAGAAATTATAACCCTTATAAACGGAGCTGAGTAATGCAGGTTAAAGATTTTTTTGACTGTTTGGTTAAAAATAAAATCGAATTTTTTTGCGGCGTGCCTGATAGTTTGCTTAAGCCTTTTTGTGCTTATATTCAGGATAATGTAACCGCTGAAAAAAATATAATAACCGCAAACGAAGGAAATGCCATAGCCCTTGCCTCGGGTCATTATTTAGCAAGCGGCAATCCCGCACTTGTTTATATGCAAAACTCGGGACTGGGAAATTGCGTTAACCCCCTGCTTTCTCTTACTGATGATGAAGTTTATAACATCCCTGTTTTAATGCTCATAGGCTGGAGAGGGGAGCCCGGGAAAAAAGATGAGCCGCAGCATATCAAGCAGGGTAAAGTTACCGCCGGTTTGCTTGAAACAATGGGGATTAAATATGAAATATTACCAGTTGATTTCAATAAAGCACAAAAAAGCGTATCAAATGCCGTGAATTATATGGCAGAAACCTTAAAGCCTTATGCTTTTATTGTGCAAAACGGAACTTTCGAAGAATACACTCTTGTAAATAAGGTAAAAAACGAGTTTGAAATGACAAGAGAAGAGGCTGTTTCGTATATAACAGCTCATCTAAAGGATGACGATGTTGTAGTCTCTACCACAGGGCAAATTTCAAGAGAGCTTTATGAATATCGTGAAGCTCAAGGGCAGGGACATAAAAAGGATTTTCTAACCGTAGGTTCAATGGGGCATTCTTCTTCAATAGCGTTAGGTATTGCCCTTGAAAAGCCTGAAAAGAGGATTTTTTGCTTTGACGGCGACGGCGCCGCTTTAATGCACTTAGGCGCGGTACCTGTTATCGGTTCTCTTGGAGTTAAGAACTTTAAACACATTATTTTTAACAACGAGGCTCACGTTTCGGTTGGTGCGCAGCCGACTTGTGCGAGAAAAGTTGATATCCCCGAACTTTTTTCATCCTGCGGGTATAAAAATTTTTACAGCGTAAAAACAAAGAAAGAACTTGAGCAGGTATTGTCTTTATTTTTGAAGGTAGAAGGACCTGCTGTTTTAGAAGTCAAAGTTAATACTAAAGCCCGAAAGGATTTAGGCAGACCGAAAGAAAAACCTTGCGAAAACAAAGAACTTTTTATGTCTTTTTTAAGCGAGAATAAAACTTTTTTGGGGCGAAATTCCCTTGAAAATTTACCATCTTTGCTTGAAGCAAATAGCGCCAAAAGGGTTCTTGTTTTTACGGGTAAAAAATCCTTTGAACCTTTTAGGAAAGAGTTTGATAACTTTTTAAAAAATATAGAAACTGTTTATTATAATGATTTTTCGCTCAATCCTAAGGCAACCGAAGTTGATGCTGCTGTTTCAAAAACGGGTGATAAATTTGATATGATAATAGCTGTCGGCGGCGGCAGCGTGATAGATTTTGCAAAACTGTATAAATTCGCAGTAGATAACAAAGTTTCTGTTCTTAAGTATTTTGACGAACCTTTTGACAATATTATAAATAAGACTAAACTTGTTGCGATACCTACTACCGCGGGAACAGGCTCTGAAGCTACAAAATTTGCCGTACTTTACATAGACGGAGTGAAATATTCTCTCGAGAATAATGCAATATTGCCTGATTATGCTATAGTTGACAGCAGATTTTTAAAAGATACCCCGCGGTATGTAAAGGCAACGTGTGCTTTGGATGCGTATTGTCAGGCTATAGAATCTTTTTGGTCCGTTAACTCTACACAAACAAGCCTTGAATATGCAACAGAGGCAATACTTTTGGCAAGAGATTATATAGAAAAGTTTGTGAATACGGATGATGATGAAGCTATGGGAAAAATGGCACTTGCTTCAAACCTTGCGGGCAAAGCGATTAATATTTCAAAAACTACAGCCGCCCATGCTATTTCTTATACTTTGACATCTAAGTACGATATCCCTCACGGGCATGCGGTTGCTTTGTCTATTGCTAAACTTTGCTGTTTTAATGCTGATATTAACGTTGAGAATGTTCAGGATAAAAGAGGGGCTGAATTTGTAAAATCACAACTAAAAAGCCTTTATGAACTGATTGGTACTGATAAACCATGTGAATATTTTAAAAATTTATTTGAAAATATCGGTATAGAATACGACTTGACAAAACTGGGTGCGGTAGATACGTGTTATGTCGTTAATTCTGTAGATAAAGCAAGATTGTCTAATAACCCTAAAAAGCTCTCTGAAAAAGAACTTATGGCTATATTTGATATTGACCGCTAGTTTGGGTGCTATGTAAACCTCCTTGACTATTAATGAGCGTTCCTCAATAATTAGTATAGTTATCCGAATATTGGGGAAAATATGAAAGGTATAATTTTAGCAGGGGGCGCAGGCACAAGGCTTTATCCGGCATCCATTCCGATTTCCAAGATATTATTGCCCGTTTATGACAAACCGATGGTGTATTATCCGCTATCAACGCTTATGCAGGCAGGTATTAAAGATATATTGATAATCTCAAACCCTGATGATGTTTTGAATTTTGAACGCTTGCTGGGTAACGGTTCTCAGCTTGGTATTAATATTCAGTATGAAATTCAACCGCACCCTAAAGGCATAGCGGAAGCCTTCATTATTGCCGAAAAATTTATCGGCGAAGATAGTGTAGCTTTGATACTTGGTGATAATATTTTCCATGGTCAGAACTTTGAAGAACAGCTTAAATCTGCTGTGAAAAACAATCAGGGAGCAACGGTTTTTGGCTATACAGTCAAAAATCCGGGGCAGTTCGGTGTTGTAGAGTTTGATAAAAATATGAACGTTGTATCCATAGAGGAAAAACCCCAAAATCCAAAATCACATTACGCTGTAGTAGGTTTGTATTTCTATAACAATGAGGTTGTAAAGATAGCCAAGTCGCTGAACCCTTCTGCAAGAGGCGAGCTTGAAATTACCGACCTGAACAATGTTTATCTCAAAAATCATAACCTTAAAATAGAAATCCTGGGCAGGGGCTTTGCATGGCTTGATACAGGAACTCATGACACCCTTTTGCAGGCAAGTAACTTTATTCAATCGATGGAACTTACCAAAGGTGAAAAAATCGGCTGCCTTGAAGAAACGGCTATTTCTGAGGGGTTTATTACAAAAGCAGAACTCTTGAAGAGAATTAATCCAAACTATAAAAACGAATATTTGGATTATATTAAAAATCTTCCCGAATAATATTAAAACATTATTTGTCCCTGGACTTCTTTTTGCACGTTTAATGTTTTGCCGAGGCTGTTGTATAATTCAGCAGCGGTATTGGCATTGTAGAAATTTGCTTTTGTAGTCAGGGCAACACATTGCAGCTGATTTATCGCGTTTTTGTTGTTTAGGTTAAAGCCTATAACGTCGATTTTTACGTCTTTATATTCCCTTACGAGAGTTAAAGCGTATTTGCAAGGGTCGCCGTCGCAGGTTTCTTCACCGTCTGATATTAATATTATTCGTTTTTTTGCATTTGGCGAAAAATCGTACAAAACAGCCTGTTTGATGGAATAAATAATAGGTGTGGAACCGACGGGTTTTAGTGCATTTACCACATTCCTTATTTGCTGTGTGTTATTTGGTCCGATAGGTACTGCTAATTCAGAAGCAGTGCAGCTGCCTATCCCCAAAAACGTTAATTTATGCCCGTAAATTCGCAATCCCAACCTTATATTTGAAGGAATTTGGTTAAGTACGTTGTTCAAAGCCCTTTTAGCTGCCTGTATTTTGGTTTCTGCTCCCAGTCTGTCTGCCATACTGAAAGAACAGTCTAAAATTATCAATATTTCTTCATAAGACGGCGCTGTGCTTTGATAACCGTATAAAACAGGAGAATGGGGGTACGGCGCTGTTGTTTTTTGGGGTTTGTATACATCCGCAAAGGCTGCGTTTATAAGTACAAAAAATAAAATCCCTAATAAGACTAATACACAAGCCCGTTTTTTAACAAAAATTTCTGACTTGTGCAGTGGTCTTGATATAATAAGTTTCTTCATGTCGCCACCTGCTCGTTTGTGTTTAGTATTCATTTTTATATTAATATTAAATAGTAAGAAAATTTTATGCAATATACACTTGAAGGTTCTAAATGAATATATTTGTAACGGGAACAGACACTGATGTGGGTAAGACTATAATTACGGCGGGTTTAGCCGGGGTTATGCAGAGTCTTGGCTATGAAATGGCTGTTTATAAACCCGTGCAAACAGGCTGCAGCATAGTGAAAAATAAATTTACGGCGCCTGACCTTGAAGTTGTTAAAAAAGTGGATTCCAATATCAAGACCAATTCCACCTATAACTTTAAACCTGCTGTATCGCCGTCTTTGGCGTGCGATTTGAATGGCAGTGAAATTAATTTGAATCTTATTTTAAAAGACTTTACCGATATGAAAGAGCAGGCTGATATCGTTATAACAGAGGGAGCAGGGGGGTTGATGTCCCCTGTTTATAAAAAAACTCTTATGGCAGATGTGGCTGCCTTTCTTAAATTGCCTGTGCTTATTGTAACAAAACCTTATCTGGGGGCTATTAATCATACTCTTCTGACAATTAAAGCCGCTCAAGGCTATGGGCTTGATATTCTGGGAGTGGTTATGAATTTGTACCCGCAGGGAACAAAAGATATGACTATAAAGACGTGTGCAAAATATATTAAAGAGATTTCAGACATAGAAATTCTCGGCGTTGTACCTAAACTTCCCGCTGAAAACGGAGCGGTTAATCCCGAAAGTTTAATCAGCGCTGTTTTAAAAAATGTTGATTTGACAAAGGTATTTCGTATGGAAATACCAAAATTACTGTAAAAAAGGAGGAAAAATGAGAGCATTAGTATTTGATAAGGAACTAAAACTTATTGATAATTATAAAAACCCTACACTAAAAAAAGGTGAAGCCTTAATAAAAATTTCCACTGCAGGAATTTGCAATACGGATGTTGAAATTACAAAAGGCTATATGGGTTTTTCGGGAATTTGCGGGCATGAGTTCGTCGGCAAAGTTATCGAAATAAACGATGAAGACAAAACTCTTTTAGGTAAAAGGGTAGTAGGCGAAATAAATTTAGGCTGCGAAAATTGCCCTGACTGTTTCAATAATATGCAGCGTCATTGTAAAAATCGTGAAACTTTAGGCATCTTTAAAAAAGACGGTTGTTTTTGTGAGTATCTTACAATGCCTTTAGCTAACCTTATTGAAGTGCCTGAAAATATTTCGGATGAAGAAGCAGTACTAACAGAGCCGATTGCAGCTGCGTTTGAAATTCTGGAACAGGTGCATATTGAACCTGCGGCGAAAGTTGCGGTATTAGGTGACGGAAAACTGGGGCTTTTGGTTTCGCTTGTGCTTTCAACTACAAATGCCGAAATCGTTACTATAGGAAAACATGCCAATAAACTGGAAATCATTGAAAAACAGGGTGTAAAAACCCAATTGCTTGAAAATACCACAGAATCAAAATGCTATGATATAGTTGTAGACGCTACAGGCTCTGTGAACGGGTTCGAAAAGGCAATTGAACTTGTTAAACCAAGAGGTATTTTGGTTTTAAAAAGCACGGTCGCTGCCGAGAAACCTTTGAATTTAGCGCCTGTAGTTATCGACGAAATAACTATTGTAGGCTCACGCTGCGGTCAATTCAGACCCGCTTTAAGACTGCTTGGGAAGAAAATATTTGACTTCAAATCTCTGATTAGCGCTACATACAGCTTTAGTCAGGCTGTTGAAGCTTTCAAATATGCCCAGGAAAAAGGTGTATTAAAAGTATTGTTGAAGTTTGAATAATGAACGAAGAATTTAAACACTATACAGTCATGAAAAAAGAAGCCGTTGACGGGCTGAATTGCCAAAACGGCTTGATTTATCTTGACTGTACATTGGGCGGTGGCGGACACAGCTTCGAAATAGCTTCTGCAATTCAGCCTGACGGTAAATTGATTGCTTTTGATGTTGATGAAGTTGCGATAAATATTGCATCAGAAAAACTCAAACCTTTCTCAAATGTTACAATTGTAAAGGATAGTTATTCAAATTTTGAAGAAACTTTAAGAAGATTAAATATATCTAAAATCACAGGCGGAGTTCTTTTGGATTTAGGCGCATCGTACTACCAGCTTACATCTCAGGCACGCGGCTTTAGCTTTTCAAAGGATGCCAAACTCGATATGAGGTTTGATTTGGACAGTGATTTCACGGCTTATGACTTGATTAATACTTATAGCGAACAGGAGCTTGCGGATGTATTTTATTACTATGGCGAAGAGCGCTTATCACGCCGACTGGCAAGGGTTATAGTCGAAAAAAGAACACAGAAAAAGATAGAAACAACCCTGGAGCTGGCTGACATTATAAAGCACGCCCTGCCTTATAAGAATTCCCGTGTACACCCTGCTACAAGAATATTTCAGGCTATTAGGATAGAGGTAAATTCTGAGCTTAAAAATGTAGAAAATACCTTGAAAAATGTAGTAACATTTTTGGAAAAAAATGCTAGAATAGTAGTTATCACATTTCATTCTTTGGAAGACAGGATTGTAAAGAGAATTTTTAGAGAATTATCCAGTGATTGCAATTGCAAAAAAGCAGATATGATTTGCAAATGCCCGCCAAAATCGCTTGAATTAATCAATAAAAAACCGCTCTGTGCAACCGATGAGGAGATTAGAGTTAACCCGCCTTCAAGAAGTGCAAAGTTGAGAGTTGCAAAGAAGGTCTAGGGAAAAATGGAGTAGAATATGCCTGCTTTAAAGTATGTACATCACGAATTTGATATAAAACACGAAGTTAAAAAAACTTCCGAGCGTATAAATGATGCTGCGTCGAAGGCTAATGACATAGCCCATAAAAAAGCTACCAGGCTGAATATGGTTTTGCTTAGCGGAATTAGTATCTCTGCTGTTGCGTTTTTATGCGTTTATTCACTTGTAAGTCTGAGCGAAAATCGTTTGGCAAATTTATATACACATATCAGCGAGTTGAACTACGAAAATATTGAACTTGAAAATAAACTTGAAAATATAAAATCTTTTTACTCCGTAGAAAATAAAGTTGCTGCAAATACTACTTTTGATAAGGCTAAAAAAGTTATTGAAGTTGAAATGCGAGATGTAAAGGAGAAAGAAAGAGTTACCTTCAAAAACTCTTCCTTTAACTCTGCAATAGGGTTCTAATAAATGAGAATTTTTAAAATTAAGCCCAAAAGATTTAATAAAACGGTATGGATTTTGCAGGCATGTTTTATAATGCTTGCATTAGTTTTGGTGCTTAAGCTTATAGAGCTTCAACTGGTTGACCCGAGACAGCTTAAAGAAAAAGCAATTCATATGAGAACGAGCAAGGCTTTTGTCTTCAGGGGCGAAATAGTTGACAGAAACGGTTTGAAGCTGGCTACAGACGGCTCTGTTTATGATGTATATGCGCATCCTCAATATTTTGACAAAGAAACAACCCCTGCAGATATTGCAAGACTTATAGCTCCTGTGTTGAAGCTTGATAAAAAAAAACTGACAGAAAAACTTTCCCAGAATTATTCCACAATTACAATAATGAGAGGGATAGACAGGGATAAGATGCTTGAGCTTCGCAAACTCAAAATAGGCGGTCTTGATATAGCAAAAAGAAATATAAGGGTTTATCCTCAAGGTCTTTTAGCTTCTCACATTTTGGGGTATGTAAACCCCGATGCAAAAATATCAGCAGGTGTGGAGCATACGGGGTCCAGATTAGTTGAAAAAGTAAAATCACGTTTTTTGCAGAAGGACGGGCATGGCAGGGTTATATTTGATTTTGGCACTAACCCCGAGGAAATTTCCAAACCAATAAAAGGTGAAAAGCTGGTTCTTACGATAGATTCAGCCATTCAGCACGTAGCGGAGAAGGAACTTGCTAAAATGATTGACGCTACAGATGCGGAAAGAGGAACGGTAATAGTTATGAACCCAAGGAGCGGCGAAATCCTTGCAATGGCGGTTTTGCCTTCTTATGACCCTAACGAATACAATAAATATGATTACTCTGTAGTAAAAAACTGGGTGCTTTCTGATGTTTACCCTCCCGGTTCAACCTTTAAAATTATTACGGTTGCATCTGCTTTAAATACCGGTAAAATGAGCAAGTATGATACTGTCTATGACAGCGGTACGATTAAGATTGAAGGCTGGCCTATTGAAAATTATGATTATAAAAAATTCCCCTGCCCGGGCGATATAGATTTGCCTTATTTACTGGAACACAGTTCCAATGTG
>JAQVHS010000016.1:18258-31826 GCA_028696075.1 Candidatus Gastranaerophilales bacterium | reverse complement strand
AGTTCAACGAAATATAGATACCGCTCTATCCAACTGAGGTGAAAGGATTGAAAAAACAATAATATGCGCCCGTAGCCCGGTTGGCTTGTTGTACCTTTTACGAAGTAAAAGTTCAACGAAATATAGATACCGCTCTATCCAACTGAGGCGAAAGGATTGAAAAAACAATAATATGCGCCCGTAGCCCAGTTGGATAGAGCGTTTGGCTACGAACCAAAAGGTCGGGAGTTCGAGTCTCTCCGGGCGCGTTTTATTTTTAAAGAATTATAAAATTAAATATCTTTAAACTTTATGTGTTTTTTTTAAAAGTTATCCTCTTCAGGATTGCTTTCCCTTGTTTTATTACTTAACAAGACTAAAAATAGCATTAATAAAAGTATCTAATTTGACTTTTTCATATTTTGGAAGTTATGAAAAAGTTGCAAGCAAGTTTGAATATTTATATTCAAAACAACAAACACCTTGCACATAATTGTGCAAGGTGTTTGTTTAATTTAAGCTCGAGTATAATTGAACTATTGTTTTTTATACCCACATTTTGGGCAAACATCGTTTTCATTTAGCGCGATACCACATAACGGACAGCGTTCAATTTTATTCTTAGTAACAAAATCTTCTGTTGCAGCGTTAACACCGCTTGTAAATGTTATTTTAGAAATATTCAATTTATCTTTCAATAATTCATATACGATTTTAATCATACCTTCAACAGTCATTGTTTCTTTTGTAACAACTAAACGACAATCAGGGTAAGCTGTTGCAAGCTCTGTTTTGAAAGCAGGACCTTTCATTTGATTCATCGGTGTACCATCTTTGATGCCTTGTTCTTCATAAACTTTAAGTATTGCCGGCAACAATGGGTCATCTTCTCTTAAAACTAATGCGTGGTCAAAATTCTTTAAAACTTCCCAAGCGGTTTTTTGAATTTCATTACAAGGAAAAACCATATTAACTCCCATATTGACAGAATCTTCAACTTCAATAGTTAATACGCCGGTATGTCCGTGTAAATATTGTGCTTCACCTTTAAATCCATAAAATCTGTGAGCGTATTGTAGGTCTAGTGTTGCGATACTTTTCATGATTTTTTCCTTTCATTTTTAAATCTATCTACATATTGGGCAAATGCCTTTGAACATAATATCGTGTCCCTTAAATTCGAATCCATGTGAATTTTGGATGGTTTTTTCTAAATCTTTAATATACTCCATATCAACATCAAAAATTTTTCCACATTTTAAACATCTTATATGGTAATGGTCAAAACATTTATAATCAAAACGGTCGGCACCTCCGGGAATTTCTATTTTTTTGATTTCTTTGCTCTTTGCTAATTCGTTTAAGTTTCTATAAACCGTGGCTCTACTAATATTGGGATAATTTTTGTTGATTACATCATAAACCTCATCAGCACTGACATGGCATTTCATATCATGTACCGTTTTAAGAACTAAAGATTTTTGAAATGTATTTCGTTTAACCGGCATACTAAAATATCCTTATTAGTAACCTATACTAATTAATAGTATATACTATTAATTAGTTTTGTCAATACTCTGAATTCAAATCTAAACAAATTTTAATAATTTTTTATAACTCAAACACCTGCCTTTCGTTTGAAACAGAGTGATGAATATGTCTGATGGCAGAGCTAAAAGGAAAATACACTTATTATTGATACGCAAATCGTTAAAATCCCGCTTACTTTTTCAGTTTTGTACGGACAGAGTTTATGTTACTGCTTAATTCAAGAACAATTACATACCGAAATAAGGATTTGTTGGATTACCTGAGATTTTTGAAGCAGAAAGAATTTCTCTTGCAATATCTCTTTCAGACATTTTTTTTACCATATCCAGCGGATAGGTGGCATCTCCATCACTTCCTATCAACCAATTACACCGTATGATTTTTAATCGGTTACTAAATACAGCTTGGGTAACTTTTATTTTATCACCTTTGCCAAAATCCGAAATGGTTCCGGTTTCTGCTTTAAGTGCAGGGTCTTTTACGTGTTTAATTATTTTGTTAATATCTTTGCCAAGTGCTTCTAATAACATTTTACCAAAATCTGTGATTTTAAGCCTAATACCGAATGAAACACTATCTTGAGAGCTGCGCATATTAACAAGGGGTTGGCTACTAATAGCCTTAATGTTACTGTTTTTAGCGGAACTTACAGGGCTTACCTTTTGAATAATCATAGTTACCTCTTTTATATTTAATTTTTATTATAAGTCATAAATATGAATTTTGCTATATCTTTTTTTGCTTAGACTTCGCCAATTTGCTGTGATATTGCCCCAAACAAAAAATTAACGCTTTTAACTTCTTTCAGTCCTAATTCTTCGAACATAGAAACGAGTTCTTTTGATGAGGGAAAACTTTTACTTGATTTTGCCAGATATTCATACGGGCTTGCATTTCCATGGAAAAATCTACCCAATGCAGGCATGATTTTGAAAAAATATATTTGATAAAAGAATTTCAAAAATCCCTGCGGTTTTCCGGTATCAAGATTGACAACAAAGCCGCCGTTTTTAGTAACGCGTTTCATTTCAAGCAGGGCTTGTTTATAATCAGGCAAATTCCTAAGTCCGAAGCTGATAAAACAAGCGTCAAATTCATTATCTTCAAACGGTAAAGCCATTGCATCAGCATTAAGGAATTCAATGTTTTTAAGGTTAGAGGCTTTTCGTTTTGCTATTGCAAGCATTGGTTCTGAAAAGTCTATGCCGGTTACTTTCCCGTTCTTGGTTATGTTTTTGGCAATATAAATTGCAACATCTCCTGTGCCTGTACAAATGTCTAAAACTTTAAAATCATCTTTCAACGGCACATTTTTAACAGCCTGTTTTTTTATGTTCAGGTGTAAACCTAAAGAAATGATGTTGTTTAACTTGTCGTAGTTTTTGGCAAGGTCGTTGAATATTCGGTTAATATTTGGTTTTGTCTGCATAGAAATCCTGAATAACTGATTATTAACTTATTATAGCAAATTAGAATAATATTTGTTTTTAAAAACGGCAAAAAAATTATGCCCGTATTTAATAGAGTATGTGAGAAAGGCTTAACATGAAAATTTTACATATTAACAGCTCAAACAAATGTGCAAAATCCAATGCACTTTATCGTGATAACAGTAGCTATGATTTTCGGTTAATCACACCTGTAGAATATTTTCTTGAAAAAAAGATTATGAAATGATGATGAAAATGGTAAATAATGTTAATTTTGAAGACCCGTTTTGAGATAATATGCAAACGCTTATTTCAAAGGTGAAGGACGACCATATAAAAAACCGGCTTAGAGCATATGCAAATATCCAAAGGGATACTTTTGAGAGTGTACAGGAAGAAATTGAAGAAGATATGCCATTGCTGAAACTGTCTAATTGTGAAGGTCCCTCCGTTTTAAAAGCAATGAAAGTAAATTTTAACACCTTAGATCCAAATAGTCTTGACGAAATAGGAAGTATGAAAGAAACGAAAGCTTTGATAAATGAATTTATTGTCCGGCCTTGGGATAAAAAATACAGGCAGGAAATAAAAGACGGTAATGTTGATATGCCTAACGGTTTTCTGATGCATGGACATCCCGGATGCGGCAAAACGTGCCGGCAGGTTTGACCAAAAAATCCTTGTTACATATCCCGGTGAAGAGGATAGAAAGGATATGATAACAAAACTTATAAAATTTAAAAAACCCGCACATAAGCTTTTGCCTGTTGTTGATAAAATTGTGAATATGACAGAAGGTTGTTCTTATGCCGATATTTCTTCTATGATTAATTCTGCTTGCAGAAGGGCTATTATTAATGATAAAAAATATGCAGCTTTTGAAGATATTAAAGTGTTATTTCAGGAAATGAAAACGCAGGACACCGCTAAACAACGAAAAATAGGAATTGGTATATAAGTTTATTGCCAGCGGTTTATTTTTTTACTTCTTGTTAAACTCGAGAATGAAGCTTTTCTGGCATGCAAAAGAGCCTGTCTGCCTTTAGTAGTCCTGGTATAGAATATTTTGCAATCACCTATGTATTTTTTCCATAAACCTTCAAAAACGTTAATATTTTCCCTTTTTTCTCCTATTAATTCAGGGATTGCCTGGAAATCGGTCTGTTTAAAAAAGCCGAATAAACGGTTTGTGCGCTCAAGGATATATCTCGGGCTTTCTATAGGGTCTAAAAACTCTATTATAGCTTGGATAAGCAGGTTGTTTTCTTCAACAGGCAACCCCGATGCATAAAAATACTGTCTTTTAGTTGAATCCGTGTCGCATTTTATTTTAACAAGTTTGAGGTTAGTTTTGATAAGATTTTGATAAGAAAGAGTTTCTAAAATAACAAAACCTATCTGTTTTAACAGTCTTTCAGGTGAACCAGTTCGTAAGACTGTTATTGTAGGCTTAAATATCATTGCTACGAAAATAACAGGTATTGCAAAGATTAATTTAGGGTAGTTTGCCACATAAGAATAAAGGATCCCAGAAACTATGCCCGCCAATACAAGAGCATTGAGGTATCCGCCGCTGTAACTAAGATTATCAAGTCTTTTCATTTTGGCATCAACTCCTACCCGCAAGGTTTGTGCAGGAGCATTGTATGGCGTCTGCAGGCATTCATTCCAGATTGCTTTGGTTAAGGCTCTGTCTTTTGCACGAATTTTCATAGATAAATTGATTGCTACAAAAGTGTCTTCATCATCCATTTTCTTTTTAGTCAGAAATAATCTTTCAATATCGCTTTGTATAACGTACGGCTTATAAAATGAAGGAGCTTCAAAACCGCTAAATCTTTTTTGTAATTGAGCTATATCATACAAGCTCCATCCCTCCAAAATATCTTTTGTGCAGCTTGAAAACAGCGTTCCTAACAATTCGCGAATGTTAGGTGTTCTTACCGAAGCCAAATGCCAAATATTAGCAACTTTGTCGGGGTTATTTTTATCTATTCTTATTGCTCTGCCCCTCATTTGATTAGAAAGCATGTAAGAACTAACGGTACTTGAAAGGATTAAAGTGTTTATACTCGGTGCATCCCAACCTTCTCCAAGCAGAGCTTGAGTTCCGACCAAGACAGTTATATGACCTTTGTTAAATAAATCCGTTATTAAATGTACTATTTGAGATTTGATACTTTTTTTGGGTGTTATCTGCAAATACTCCCCATCACGCTCAAAAGCTTTTATTGTTACGTTTTCTTTTGGGATATTGTTTTTCTCTAAGATTTTGTAAAAATCATTCTCGGTATTTTTAGGCAATAGAATAATTTTACCGCTTAGCACTCCAAGCGAAATCCTGCCTTTAAAATTATCTTTTAATGCACTCCAAATAGGTATAACTCCGAGTTGAGAACTCTCCTCTTCCTTGTATTTTATATAATCTGCGAGTATAACCATCCTCAATTTTTCTTGCAAAGCTCTTGATTCTAAATCTACAATTTCCAAAATAGAATCAATTTTACCGCTGCTGCTTGCAAGCTGCCGTTTTATTTTTGGGTTGTCATCCATATAAATTGTTTTATTTTGCAAAATCTTGCACTCACGTGCCTGTTTTGCCAAAGCATCCAATTGCTTCTCGATTTCTGCAAATTCTTCTCTGTGCTTTATAAGCAGTCCGCTTAAGAGAAGTTTCGCCTGCTTATTGTCAAACTTAGGCAATTCACTTTCTTTGGCATCAAAAATTTTCAAAAATGCTATCGGTATAGTTTTATTCTTTTCCTTTAAAAAAGATACAATAGATACATAAAACTCAGGGTCACTCAGAATTAAGTCGATATTAAAATCCGGTTCTTTGAGAAAAGACGATATTCTCAAGGAGTGGGCTAAATCGTCATTACTTAGTAAAGCTTCCATAAATTTAGAAATATTTTCAAGCTGTTGATTAATTTGAGTATTCTCGAAATCTCTTATTTTTGAAATATGCAAAAAGTCCTGATGAGGGCATAAATCACCGTTTTTAACCAATTCCGGAATAGAGATTATTTCATCAATAGGTCCGCACAATTCTTCATATCTTGACCATTCTTCATAATCTACATCATAAGGCGGGGTTGCCGTGAGCGAAATTGTTTGCTCGGGTTCAAGATATCCTACCAAATAATCCAGAGCCTTCCACCATTCTTTGCGTAAGTGGTGCGCTTCATCAAAGCAGCAAAGTTTTATATTGGCAGCTTTCATAGACGCTATAACTTTTTGTGCTTTGGTTTCCGATAATCTGCCGCAAACATCACGTGAACTTTCGGTATCAGCTTCTTCAACCTCTTCTTCCTCTTCATCTTCTTTACCGCAAAATGATGCCAGAAGCGCTTGGTAGGTTGAAATTGTAATAAATTTGGGTTCTCGTATATTGGTTGAAATTAATTCTTTTTCATCCCCGTTTAAAAAAGCGTCAACAATACGCCCTTTCCACTGGTTTTTAATTGTTATTGTAGGAACAAGGATTAAGACAGGATTGCTTATTCGGGCAATTATTTCTATGCCCAAAGTAGTCTTACCGGCACCCGGCGCAGCCACCACATGGAGCTTTTTATCGGATAAATGCAGGCTTAGATTATTCAATATCCGCTCTTGGTAATCTCGCCATTGTCCTTTGAATTCTAGTATCTTTTCCATTTTTGTATAATAACACGTTGCCGAAATATTGTGAATGATATAATTTAAGATATAGATTTAGGATGATATAAATGGAATATTTGGCAATATTGTTGGTTTGTACCTTTTCGGGAGTTTTGACAGGGCTTTTGGGGATAGGCGGCGGTCTTATTATAGTACCTTTTTTTATGAGCGTGTTGCCTTTGTTTGGTATTCATACTTTTAGCCTGCATCAAATCATAGGTATAAGTTCCACATGTGTTTTTATAAACAGCGCTGCAACTATTTTTTACAGACGTAATGAAAAGTTTATGCAAATGGATGTTCTTTGGAAGCTCTCTTTTGCTATTATTTTCGGTACTGTTTCAGGGGCATATCTTACTTCTTTTGCGCCTTCAAAGTTAATTTTTGGCATATATGTGGCGGTTTGTTTGGTGTCTTTATATCTTATGAACAGGGATGTTTTCTTTAATATACAAAATTCTCGTTTGAGATTTCTTTTGTATCCTCTTTTTGCCGCTATAGGAGCTATAAGTTCTTCTATAGGGATAGGCGGTGCAATTTTATTTGCAACGGCTTTGAAATGCTTTATAGATAGTGACACAAAAGCGCTTTTGCCATCAATTACTTTTTTGGTTACGGTTCATGCTTTTTTTGCATTTTCGTCAAAACTTGTGCTTGGAGAAGTTGTTTTATTTATAATACCTATAGCTATAGTTGCCAGTCTTGTAGGGTCTAAAATAGGCATATTTTTATCTAAAAAAGCAAGCAGCGGGCTTATTAACAAAATGATGAGCGCGGTATTGATATTCGGGCTTTTGAGAATAGGGGCGGAGTTTTTCAGATAATCAGCTAAAGACTCCGTCGCATTTTGTCGAACAGTAGATACACTTGCCGTTTTCTAAATGATATTGGAGTATTCTGTATCCATCGCGGACTATTACGGGTTTTTGACAATTTTTGCAGTAGGTTGTGGAAGTTTCCACATTCAAAATATTTCCTGTATAAACATAGTCTAACCCTGTTTCTTTAGCTATTGAATAAGCCTTTAAAAGAGTATTTACGGAGGTGGGTTTTTTATCCATAAATTTGTAAGCAGGGTGAAATGCGCTAAAATGCAAAGGAACATCTTTGCCTAAGTTATCTGTTATCCATTGGCATTCCTGCTGCAGTTCTTCCTCGGCGTCATTTTCACCTTCTATTAACAGGGTTGTAAGTTCTATGTGGCAATCAGTTTCGTTTTTTAAATACTTTATTGTATTTAATACAGGTTCCAAAGAAGCGAGGCAGTTTTTTCGGTAAAATCTTTCGCTAAACCCTTTTAAATCAATATTTGCTGCATCCATATAAGAGAAAAATTCTTCTGCGGGTTTTGGATTAATGAAGCCTGAAGTTACGGCAACGGTTTTTATCCCGCTTTCCCTCGCTATTTTAGCGGTATCAATTGCATATTCAAAGAATATAATAGGGTCATTGTATGTAAAAGCAATGCTTTTGCAGTTATATTTCAAAGCCGTTTTTACTATGTCTTTAGGGGATGCATTATTTAAAAGTCCGGCTTCCGATTTATTTTTGCTGCTTGTCCAGTTTTGGCAAAATTGGCAGCCCATATTGCAGCCAAGTGTTCCGAAAGATAAAACTGACGAGCCGGGATAAAAATGATAAAGCGGTTTTTTCTCTATGGGGTCAATGGCAAGTCCTGTATTATATCCGTAAGTTGTCAGAACAATATTTCCGCCGATATTTTTTCTTACATGGCAAAATCCTTCCTGCCCCTCTTTTAGGTTACATTCTCTGGGGCAGATGGTGCATTTTACTTTATTATCCTTAAGGGTATTTTGATATTTCATAAATTGCATTATAATACTTTTTATGAATAAAATAAAAGCCCCGTCTGTAGCAGGAACTTTTTATAAGGCTAACCCCGATGATTTACTCTTGCAAATTGACGGATTTGAACAAAACTCTAAAAATAATTATGAATACAAGTCCAGGGCGGTTATTGTACCGCATGCCGGGCTTGTATACTCGGGGCAGCTCGCTTATAACGGGTTAAAATCCCTGCGGTCGGATTTAAAGACTCTATTTATCTTTGCACCTGCTCACAGGGTTGGTTTTAAAGGGCTTGCGCTTACAAGCTATGATTTTTGGAACACACCGTTAGGCGATGTCCAAATAAATAAAAAATTAAATGCTGAGCTGGAAAACATTTTTGGTGCGTATGTATATGATGCAGCGATGGCACAGGAACATTCTGTTGAAATCCAGCTTCCTCTTTTGCAAACGTTATTTCCTGATATAACAATCGTTCCTGTTTTAGTCGGTAATGAAAATTTTGATAAAATTTCAGAAATTATTAATTTTTATTACCCTAACGAAGAAAACGGGTTTATAATTTCATCGGATTTAAGCCATTTTTTAAATGATTCAGATGCGCTTAAGCTCGATAACCTTACCGCAACTATGATTGAGTCCAAAGATTTTACAGGTTTTGAGGCTCAGCAGGCATGCGGGTGTATCGGTATTTTAGGTTTAGTTGGCTTTGCCAAAGAGAAGAATTACTCTTTAATAAGAATAGGTATGATAAACTCTTCTGCGGTAACGGATGACAAAACAAGTGTGGTTGGCTATGGCAGCTGGTTTTTGTATGAAGGAGAGAAAAACAGGTTTTTAAAAGAATATTATTCAAGTTTGGTTATAGATATTTGTAAAAACAGCATTAAATCGAAATTCACATCGTCTTCAATGAGCATGGATATTCCTGCTATTTTTGATGAGAAGGGTGCAAGTTTCGTTACCCTTGAAAAAAATAATCATTTAAGAGGCTGCATAGGTTCAATTATAGCCCACCGTTCCTTACTTGATGATTTAGCTGAGAATGCTAGGAGTTCGGCATTTTCAGACCCTCGTTTTGCTCCCGTTCAAAGGGAAGAGCTGGAAGATTTATCAATAGCGGTATCTTTGCTGTCTATCCCTGAAAGAATGAATTTTAAGGGCGAAGAAGATTTATTAAATAAAATAACCCCTTTTATAGACGGCTTAATTATAAAAGACGGAAATTATCAGGCGGTTTATTTACCGTCAGTGTGGGAGCAGCTGCCTGATAAGCGTGAATTTTTAATGTCATTGAAGATTAAAGCCGGTCTAAGACCTGATCATTTTTCCAATAATTTTCAGGCTTACAGCTTTAGAAGCGAGTATATTAAAGAATAACCATCTTTATTAGCCGTATCAGCTAGTTGCGGTTTGCGGCGGGATTGCTATAGTAAAGTGGTGAAAATTTTAAAGGAGTTTTTTATGAAAAAGCATATTTTAGCTGCAGCTTTTACTGCGGTAGTGTTAAGTACGTCAACTGCATTTGCGGATGCAAATATTACCGATGCACAAAGTCAATTAAAAATGGCTGAACATACTGTAACACAGGACATGAAACAATTCACCAAAGAAACCAAAGAAGAGTTAAAAAAAGGCGCTGAGGCTACCAAAGAAGGTGCAGAAAAAGGTTATGACGCAACAAAAAGTACTATAGAAAAAGGCTATGACGCAACCAAAAAAGGCGTTAAAAAAGGTACAGAAGCTACCAAAGAAGGCGCAGAAAAAGGTTATGACGCGACCAAAAAAGGTATCGACAAGGGTGTTGACGCAACAAAAAAACAACTGGATAAATTAAAAAAATAACCAGTTAACTATAACTATAAACGCAGATTTATGTGAAATCTGCGTTTATTTTTTAATTTGATTTTTCCTTTAATACTTTTGCAAAACGGTCCAAAGTGTCTAAAAGAGGCTTTGTTTCGTTATTCAACTTATCCCTTAAATTATTCGCCATATCCGGGTGCATAGCTACTTCCATCTGTTTTTTTGCCCTCACTGCAGTAGCTAAAATTTCAGGCATATTAAGCGTGAGATTTTTGGGGTTTTCTGCTTCGAGCATTTTATGGTAAGTATCTTCAAAGTTATTGTTTAAGCGCAATCTCCAGTTAGAAGGCTTCTTTTGCCCGCCATGGTTATAAACTTTGTCAATACCGAAGAAGTCGGCAAAACTTATTTGAATATTCTTTGTACCTCTAAACAGTTCAGTGAATTTTGCTTTTATTTGCTCGAGCGGGTTATTTGCGATTTTTGCTCTGAAATTGTTTTTGCCTTCACTATTAGCAGGGTCGGGGTTTAGATATCCCGAAAGGTAATCAATATTCCATCCGTCGTTGTCCCTGTTCATTCTTATAGCGGGCGCAGAATCATGTGAGCCTAACAGGCTCCAGTTCATCCGCGATCTGCCTTCCACACGGCTCCATTCCGTTTGGGTTATTTCGGGCAGTTTCAATTTGTTATAGTAAGTATCGCTAAAAACAGGGGTTGGGCTGCATAAGGCTTCCCAAACAGCCTCATCCTTATCCGCGCCGTATTTTTTAAATGCAGGCAGTACAATTTTTTCCAAAACTTTTCTGAAATTACCTTGCGGGTCAACCTCGGGCAGATTGGAAACATTGTTTGCAACAAGTTTCTTTCTGTCTATTACTCCGTCATTGCTTACAATGCTTCCGGGCTTGTAAATATACGGGTCTGCTAAGCCCAGCGCATGGTCTACCCTTACATTATTATAATTTTTCAAAGAGTAAGCTATTTTGTCTTCTAAAAGTTGTCCCGCTATACCTAAACCACCGTCTTCATCAAATAATTTTTTCGGGTCAAGTGTGGGGATTGCCCATGTTTGTGGTCCGTTGCCTTTGCCTCCGTAGGGGCAGCCTAATTCCCAACCTTCTAAAAACGCGTCTTTATTTGCCCAGACATCAGAGTGCGAAAATCCCACCAAAATATCCCCGATATAATTAAATCCTATTTCTTTTCTGTGGTTTGAGTTTTCTTTTAACTGTTTATCCGCTACAAACTGTATGAAATTATTTAACTCTATTTTTTCTCTATAGAAGCTTTTAACGATGTTATAACGCTCAATTGCATCAGGATTTCCGTTTTTTAACTCTGTTATTAAATTCTTATCTTCTTCATTTCCCCAGTAATTGAAATTATCTGTCTTATAAAGAGAAGACAATGCTTTGTAAACACCATCGTATTCAAGCCAGCTGCTTTCATTTTGTTTAAAAGCTTCGAATTGCTGGTTTAGCTGCAGCGCTTTTTTATCTTTAGATTTTACTTTTTTAACAAATTCACTATAAGCTGCTGTCATTACTTTTTCATAAGTGTTGAACGCTTTATCAAAATTTGTATAGCTGTAGTTTTTACCGGAGGGGCTTGATTTTGCTTTTTTTACAGCTTTATTAATAATCGTTGGGGATAGAATTTGAGCGTATTCTTTTTTTGTAAGTTCGTTCAAATCAATAAAGAGTCCATTTTTGGCAAAGACCTTACCTGAATAAGGGGATGGGTCTTGTTTTGATATTTCTCCGCCCGGTCCCAGTTGTATTGCATTGAAACCATGAAGTTGCAAGAAATCTACGAATTTGTTTGCTCCCTGACCGTATGGAGAGCCGACATCGGCATCATTTCCCACAGCAGGAAAACTTGTGCCGTGAATAATCATAGCAAGGTTTTTGATGTCAAGATACTCCAGTGCGCTGTTTAATGCTTCGGTGTATTGTGGTTTTTCTTGGGGAGTAAGTTTGCGTTCAAAACTGGGATTAAAACTAACGTAGGATAATGCAGAAATTCTCATACAGGCATTAAATGATATCAAGAAAAAATTTGCCACTTTTGGTAACAAAGTTTTACAATTTGTTACCACCGGTAAGTTATCAGCTAAGAAGCTGATAGGGGGTGAAGAGCTTAAGAGTTTGAGGCAATCCATTGAGAAGAGGCTAAGTGGCTGGGAAGTTGCCCAGCTGAACTTATTAAGCCCTATTGTCCGCCAACTCCTTTTAACTTAGGATATTGTCCTTGAACCAATGACCATATAGTAGTATCCCAACCTGAAAAAGTCGCCGGAGTCTTCATATCCGCCGTGTTTTTGCCTTTACCGCCGTCGCTTGTAGCCTGTCCGCTGGTTTGCTTATCCCAATAGCTGTTTGTAATAGTTCCACCATAGTTCCACCCAACCAGTCCACCCAGGCCATGACATTTATCTCCACGACTTACTTTAGCAGTTGCGTAGCTGTTTGTAATGGTTCCATCAGAGTTCAACCCAACCAGTCCGCCTCCCCAGCTACAAACACTAAGGACAGTATTCCCCGAGTAACTGTTTGCAATATCTACACTTCCCGTTGCGTAGCTGTTTGTAATGGTTCCGTTATCATTTCTTCCGACTAATCCACCAGGAGAAATCGGTCCTCCTACATTAACTGCTGCATAGCTGTTGGTGATTGCTCCACTATTACAAGCAACCAATCCGCCCGCAGAATAAAAAACTAACAAACCTGCTCTTACACTTCCTGTAACGTAACAATTTGTTATGGTTCCACTATTAAATGATACCAACCCGCCTGCGTCGAGTGCATAAATATCAATATTGGTAACTCCAAGGTTATTAATATTGGAACCACTTGACATACTAGAGAATAAACCTTGGGATAAACCTTGGATACCAGTGGGACGATTAATCCTTAGATTTGATATTATTTTGTCATTACCTTCAAATACTCCAGAAAAAATACCTATCGGTATCCAACCTTCTGCGGTTTTATGAGTAGCGGGCAAAGTCTGGTCTGTTTTAAGGTCAATATTATTCATCAAACAATACCTTCCGCTTAAAGGATATTTAGCATCTCTGCCGATTTTTGCCAAATCACCCGCGTTATATAATTTAATCATGTCATCTGTGCATTTTGTGGATACGCAAGCTTGCTGCTGTGAATCCCAAACCTCATTAATACCGCAAAAAGCTGAACAGCTGCAGTCAGAGTTAGTGGTTTGACTCCCGTCTGTTGCACAGCTGTTTGCAGGGCATACGCATTCCGTTTTCTCTTCATTGTGAACTTTTGGCGGAGTACATGCCTCACATGTACAAGTACTGCTGTTAAA
>JAQVHS010000016.1:0-18158 GCA_028696075.1 Candidatus Gastranaerophilales bacterium | reverse complement strand
TATTCCGTTACATCCGGCTTTGGAATTAACGCCTGTAGTTGGACATGCGCAAGTGTTTGTTTTAACTTTATCTTTAACTTTACCTGTAGCCGAACATATTGCGCTATAAGTAATATTTCCGACTTTAGGTACAGGACAGCTTTCAACCATATCAGGACATGTGCATACGCCGTTAACTAAATTAGGCAGATTGGCGGGACATACGCACGCTGTCTTGGCTGCATTGGGAACTTTTGGCGGAGTACATGCCTCACATGTACAAGTACTGCTGTTAAATATTCCGTTACATCCGGCTTTGGAATTAACGCCTGTAGTTGGACATGCGCAAGTGTTTGTTTTAACTTTATCTTTAACTTTACCTGTAGCCGAACATATTGCGCTATAAGTAATATTTCCGACTTTAAGTCCAGGACAGTCCTCAACCATATCAGAACATGTGCATTTTCCGTTGGCTAAATCAGGCAGATTGGCAGGACATTTACAAGCAGCACTTGCAGCATCCCATATTTTATCTCCACTGCAAGCAGCATAACAAACGTTTTCTAAAGATTCATTTGGCAGTGAATCAGGACATTTGCAAGTATTTTTTCTTAATTCAAATGACTTCCCTTCAGATTTACAAACTCCATCATATATAAGTTTGCCTATTTTGTTACTACCTTCCGGGCAAGCCTCTTCTTTACCTTCGCAAATACAAGCACCATTTATGTTTACCTTGTGATCTTTACAAACACAAATTCCACCTACGCTTTCCATATCAGAATTTTTACAAACACAAATGCCTCCGTCAGGAGTTTGGTCGGAAGGACAACATGTACCCTCAGGTTCGCCAATTGCTACAACTCCCAAAGAACATGTGTCTATTCTTGTTGATGTACCGTTAGGTTTATCCTGCGGACATTCAAGTGTAATAAATTTTTGCCCATTAGAATCATATCCCTGACAAAGTTCATATTCGCTGGCAGCCCTGTCGCGATAAATTACCATCATAAATTTGGCTTTTTCATCCCCCACAGATTTTTTATTTACATCTACATAAGCCAAAGCACAAGGAGCACCACCATCCGCTAACCTTGAACAACTATTATTTAGCTTCTGAAAAGCTACTTTTGTACCGTTAACAAGTTCCACGGCAGGTAGAATTTCGGGTTTTAGGAATTCTTCAGGAGTATTGTAATCTGAAAAATCATCCACAAATGCCTGGGCATTTTTTGTGTTAAGTTTTGGCGCAAAACCATCTCTTAAAGAATCATCGCTTTGCGTTAATGCCGTTAGTGCCAAACCTGTTGTATCGCCTGAAGCCAAAGCCTTAGAAACACTTACAATAAGACTCTCCGCCTGCTGCTTTTTACCTATAAGAATTTTTTCATCTTTATCGGAAAAATTTGTAATAGACAACATCACAACAACCAAAATACCGATTAATACCATTGAAATAAGTACTTCGGACAAAGTAAAAGCGGGCTTCCTGCTATGCATATATTCTCCTTTAATTAATTAAATTTAGACAAATCACCAAACACAATTAACTGGTAATGACACCACTGTATTAATATATGTACATATTTTAACATTTTTAAACATTTATGAAAAACTCTGTTTACAATACTTTACTAAAATTTTAAAATTTTTCAATGTAGTAGCAAAAAGATATAAAAGAATACAATTGTGCAAAAATTTGCTTTTTGGGGGTAGTAACTTAGGACCAATATTAAATTTTGTAAATAATTGCGTGTTAAACTAACACTTAAACGATATTTCACGATTTAAAGCATTAGGTGTTTAAGCATGACTTATGTTGGAAACATGAGACAGATTAGTTTATGGGTAGTTTATGGAAGTTAAATTAAATGTATTGAAACGTATCTCATTAGCGTTCGGCGGAGCAAGGGAAGATCATAACAGCGTAAAACAGTTAAAAAACAATAACGATTATGCTTTGACTTACAATAACCAAAGGCGTATATCAACCGCTATAAATAATCTTTCAAATGATTCTTCTCCCGAGAATGTTCAATTTTTGATGGATGTAGCTGCTAACTTGCGCTATGCTGCAAGGGTTGATTTGGCTAAAAAGCCCAATAACGATTGGAAACAACAACTGCAAGAGGCTGCAAGACAAGCTCTTGATAATATGGATAACCCTATGAAAGCTGACTTGGAGAAGAGGTTTGAGGGTGTATTTTTAAGGAAAAAGGCGCCTGTAAAGGTAGAGCTTGAACTTTTAGGGTTGAAAAAACAAATTTTGGAAGCGACAAGCATTAAACATGCACTAAAACGACCTGCCGATAAAAACATAGCGAATATCCCCCAAAATCTGGATTATTTTATTATTTCATCCGAGATTTCTTTGGAAGAGAAGAAAAAAGTTCTGGAAAAATTAAACTTTTTCCTTGGTAAAGATTATAAAATAACCCCCCAATTAAAAAATAAAAAAGTACAAGTACTGTCGGAAATATTAAATGACATTGTTATCCGTACACCGGAAAGCTCTATTCCTAATATTAAACAGGTTGACCAAAGAGAACACGGTATGTGCGCGGCGATTTCAATCTGCAGAAAGGCGCTTGCCTATGAAGATAAATCCAAATATGTTGATATTATTTTAAATGAGCTTGATAATACTCCACATTTAATGGTTTATAACATTTCAGACCTGAAATCAGGACAAAAAATCCCTATAGCAAAGACCCATATAGATTTTGATTATGCGCAGCAAAAAGATTACAGAATTATAGATGCCTCCGCCCTCCAATGGATGAATGCCGCAGGTACTGTAGGACGCGGAAGAAGAATAGCACACAAATTTGTAGCTTTTGACAAAGACAATTTTGACTTGTTCCATGACAGTTTTTTCTTAAAAGATTTTGAGGATTTAAACCTGGCTCAGGAGCATTACTATCTCAGAACTTTAGTTAAGGCAAAATCAGCTATTACAGATGCCAAAATTACTGCTATAAAAAACGGCATGGAATCAAGAAATTCAACCAATTCAGGGAATGCTTCGCAGCAAGATATTCAAATCCTATCAAATCTTATAGATGAAACCTTATCATCTTTTATACCCGGCAAGTCTTTCAATGAGCTTAGATTTGTTTCAAAAGGACTTATCGGACTTTTGAAAAAAGATGCCAAAACTATTATGTTGGAAGAGGCAAGAGGTGATAAAATTAATTCCAGGTATAAATATATAGACAATGAAGAAGAATCTGTGAAAATCGCAAAAATGTCCGCATTTTTGGAGGATACTTGCGGTATTGCAGTGACCCCGAAATTAAAAGAAAGGATTTTCCGATTGATTTCTTCTTATCAGGAAGCTGTTAAATTAATACCGCACGGTTCTCACAAAACTTCGAATACAAGACAATATCGTGAATTGTTTGAAGCCGAAGTTGCTTATAAAGCTTTTTTTGCGGAAAAATTATCAGATATGGGTATTACGGACCGCTACATTTTAGAAGGCAATTACCCTGATGATGAAAGCAGGCTTACAGCACATTTGGAAAATCTTGTCAAAGAACTTAACGGTGAAAAAGGCGATGATTTAGCCAAAATACTTGCTGACAAATGGAAAATGAAAGCATCTAAGGAAGGAATAATTAACGAGGTTTCAGGCGCAGCTTCAGATATACAGTTGATTATGGAAAACTCTCTTGACGAAATTTATTCAAGAATGCTGCTTCAGAATAAACGCTATGCGCTGGGCAGGATAGCCGATGCTTTAATGGATAATGTTAAACAGGATAAAATTATCAACTTCCGGTCCTTTGCTCTAAAGCTTGGAGTTAAATCATCCAAAGAAGCGGTATTGCAAAAACTTTCAGATATAAAATCAGAACTTGAAGGACAGGTTAGCGAAACAAGATACAGAGAAATAATGAAAAATTTGGGTTATGCAAGCCAAATTAAGCTTCTTGTTAATATGTTCAATTCAATGGGAAATCAGCTAATGCAGCTTCCGCCCGATTCCGAGGAAGCCAAATACCTGGCAATTGTAAACGGAGTTGGGCTTGATGATGCGAATGCTTTAGCAAAAGCTGTAAATGTTTTAGCTGCCGATATAAATGATTTAAGCGAACGTATTAATAATATAGAAGAAGATTCTTCTGTTATTGACCCTTCACGGGATTTGTTTCTGACATCTCAGGCAGAACTTCTTTTACTTAGAAAATTTGAAAACAAAGGCGAGATTTTATCAGATAAACAGCTTATCCGGCTGCATGATAAATTCCTTGCAATTTCAGCTTTTAGAGAAAAGGCGGAAAAAGCATGGGCAGAAAATAAAGTTAAGCTGAAGATGCCTGAAGAATTGAGATTTACACCGTATGAACAATCGTTATTTAAGCAGATTAATTCTAATTTGAATAAAATGTATCATGTTGTTTTGAGGGAGTATCAGCGTCAAAATAAATTTCTGGAAAAACCGCTTTCAGAGCTGGTTACAAAGGTTGGTAAAGAAACGGGGCATTTCTGGGTTGGTGAAGAAGGACAGTCCGGGCTGTATACACCGCAGGAAATAAGAATTTTTGAGCAGATGACCGGCCGGGAATATTATGCGGAAAAAGATCTTAAAAAACTTTCAGAGAGCATTAAAAAAGGACCTCATTCAGGCGTAAGCTCTACTTCTGTTTATCATAATGAACGGGCAGGTCATGCCCAATATATAGCTGATGTGGCGCCTATTACCGTCGTTGATAAAAAAACAGGCATAACAGAAGTTAAAGATGCAATTATGCATGATAATACCTGGGGAAAACTGGAGCATTTGAATACATGGGTTGATTCCGAAGGTTTAATGAGAACTGACTACGGCTCGGGTCGCGGAGGTAAGTCAGGTTATATTACTGATGCGCAGTCTAAAAATGGTGTGTTTGTTGAGGACTTTTTAGAAAATCCGGGACAAACGAAAGAAAAAAATATTGAAAACAGAGTATATAAGAAACTCAAGCCGCCTTCAGAAGAATTTAAATTCAAGTTATTTTCAGATGGTATTATAGCAGGGCGGGACAATTCCGTACGTGATTTTACGTCAGAGCTTGTACAGACAATCTTCGTAGATTATTTTGTGCATAATAATGAGTTGAGAGAACTTAATAATTTAGCAAGAAAAATGACGCCTGAGCAGCTTGAAGCCGCATTTTTACAAAATGACCAAATTGAACGTACGTATAAGATGAAAAAAGAAAGATTAATGAAGATAGTTGAAAACAAGGATTTTCTTCATCCTATGCGCAGCGTAGAAGATTATAATAAACTTAACGATTTTGAATTAAAGTTGACTTTGAGAAAAATGGCTGTTGCAGATTCATATTATTCTCCTGTTATCGCAGATAAAGTGAATCGTGCGACTACGTTTGAACAGCTGGAAGAACTCAAAAGAAAAATCCCTAATATTGCTAAAGAAGATTTTAAATATGTATTTGGCAAAACAAAAGAATATGTGTCTTATGTTAAACTTGAAACATCAGATGCTGTCAAATATCAATTAAAGACAATAGGCAAAAAATACAATATTAAATTCTCTGATTATAATCCTGAAAAATCGTATGATGCCTCACAAGGCAGTATGTCTAAGTTTATAGAACTTACTGTTAGGCGCTTAACAAATTCTGTTTCAAAGCAAATTGCTTCAAGGGATGATGCACAGCAAATTAAACATGAAATAAAAACACGCTTAACTAATGTTTTAGCAAATCATATATTATTTCAACCTGAAGATTTGGATAAAGACGAGCTGGGAGCGCTGGGCTTTAATAAAATCAAACGATGGATAGATAAGACTTACAACCCTCGTACAAATGAAGAATTTGTTTCTGTCTACAGAAACTTACAGAATATGACAAATGCTGAATTTGAAGAAATTTTAGCAGGCATATCCAATGAAGATTTGGGTATTAAACACAGGACAGAATTTTCTTATATCCATGATATTCAAAATGCCGATGATGATAAGGAAGAACTCCTCTTAAACAGGATATACTCGGATGTGGTTTATTCCGGAATAAAAAAAGCGGAAAAACTGCCTGAATATTCTTACCAAAAATTTGCCAAAAAACATACTTTCAACATGTATAAAGGGAAGCGTAATTTTGTTGAAATGTACAGAGATATGGATAAGTTATTCCAAAATTTGGGTATTGAAAAGTTCGTAAAACAATACCGGGGCAGTAATTTTCAAAAATATGGCGCCCGTCCCGCATTCCCTAAAACGGAATTACTCTCTAAAGAACGCATTAACGATGTTTTTGATGATAATATCAGCATTATTGGTAATGATATAGCTCAATTAAAAGAGATGAGACAGCAGTATAATCACTATAAACTTCTGGACGAATTAAATATTACAATCAGGAACAATGATTATGATCTTTTTATCAATACTGTAAAACAATTTAAGACGCGTATATCCCGGGATGAAGGTTTAGATGATGTTAAGAAGGCTGTTGATTATATCCTTTCAAACAAAGAGTTATCGGGCAGTGTTGACTTTTTTGCTCCACAGTATAGATTAATAAGTCAAAAAATTAACGAATACAGAAGCATAACATCAGATACCGACCTTGAAGGTGTAATGAATAATGCCCTTGAACATAAAGCCAAAATGACGGCCTCTTTAGTGGAATTGTTCATTCACCCCAAATATAGAAATAAAATTTATGAAACATTTAAACAGTACACCTCTGCTCTGATTCAGGAAAAACCTGAAGCACAGAAGCTGTATGAAACTTTGAAAAATCAGTTTTATGAATATAACATTATGCACGAGCCTAAAGAGCTTCTTAAAGAATACTTCAGAATAACCAATTCTGAAAAATATAAAAAGCGGGAAGTGTTTGTAAAACAATATACAGACCATGTTCAACATGCGATTTCTGCAGCGCTTAGAAGTGAGCTTGAGTTCCTTTTAATACATGCTGCGTCAGAGGGGTTTGTGCATAAAATAAAAGATGAACTTATGACTCATAGTATTCCGGAAGGTATCCCTAATGCCGGTTTAAAATTATCCAGTGATGATGCTATAAGAATGATGATAGAATCTATTAGTTATCAGACAGAAGATAATTCAACTTTAATGTTATTTTTAAACCAAACAGGCTTGAGTGAGAGGGCTTTGAATATTGGAATTAAAGATATAGATCTTATCGGTTATAAAAAACAGATTAATGAATTTTATAACCATATATCAGATATTTTACAATCATTTAAAATTTTAAAGGCGGAACTTAAATCTATGGAACGGGCTATCCTTAATCCTGATAATGACATAGAGCAAATTTTTCGGGATTTATATTCTAATATAGACAGAAGCTTAAAAGCTAAAAAGTCAGACACTGCCGAATATATTAAAATGCAAAAAGATTCTATGGATGCCATAAAGAGTGATGCTAAAATGACGGCAAACCGTGCTGTCTTATTCAGAGAGATTAACAATAGGCTTGCATATGATACCGCTGCTTATAAAAGATATAAGGCAGAGGCAGTCGATGAAGAAATAAGAGCCATGAATAACTTTATTGAGTATATAGGGAATTTTGAGTTCCCCAATAATTCGGAACCCGCAAAAAAGCGTGATGCATTTATTAAAAAAGCAAACCAATTAATGGAATATCAGAATAACTTGATGCAAAAACTGGTATTGCTCGGGGAAGCATTTGAAAATATTTAGCCGTCATAAGTGATTTTGTTGATTAGTTTTTTCAACACATTGTCAGCATATTCATTACTTATTTGGCAGGTGCCTGCATTTTCGTGTCCGCCGCCGTTTTGGCTGAGCATCAATTTGCCTATATTTGTTTTTGAAGTACGGTTTACGATTGATTTACCGACCGCAAAGACGGTATTTTGCTTCTTTAACCCCCACAGACAGTGAATAGAGATATTGCATTCAGGGTAAAGCGCATAAATCATAAAACGGTTGCCTGCGTATATAGTTTCTTCATTCCTTAGGTCTAAAACAACAAGATTGTTGTATACTTTTGAGCATTTTTTTAACTGCTCTTTGAATTTTTCCGCCTGCTCGAAGTATAATTCCGTCCTCTCCACAACATCAGGGATTTGCATAATTTCATCAATAGTGTGGTTCTTGCAATAGTCAATCAGGTCCATCATAAGCGTGTAGTTAGAAATCCTGAAATTCCTGAATCGCCCTAATCCGGTGCGGGGGTCCATTAAATAATTCAAAAGCGTCCAACCCGTCGGATTTAGGATTTCATCCTGCGAAAACTGCGCTGAATCAGCCTTGTCGACAGCTTCCATCATCTCATTCCAGGCGGCAGGAAATCTATTTTCGCCGCCGTAGTAATTATATACAACCCTTGCGGCTGACGGCGCTTTTGCATCTATAATATAATTTTGGGGATTTTCATCTTCAAGCCTCATCAGTTCACTGAAATGATGGTCAAAAACCAGATAAGCTTCTTTATTATAAGGCAGGTTAGTTGTTATGTCTTTGGGCGTGATTTCTATTAAGCCGTCTTGCATGTCTTTGGGGTGTACGAATTTGATTTCCTCAATCATGTTAAGCCCTTTTAATAATACGGCGCATACTAATCCGTCAAAATCGCTTCTTGTAACTAATCTGTACTTTTCGCCCATGAGTTTCCCCTGTTAACTTACCTTTTACGATTATAGCTTATCAGGCTGTTTCAACACAAGCAAAAAGATAGTTTGTATAAAATCAGAATTTTATAGTAAAATGTTTTCAGAAATGAGAATTTATGTTCAGCATCAAGTATATTAAAGAAAATGCCCAACCGGGAAGCTGGAGAAGAGGTTACGATTACCATAAGAAGAAACAGGTAATCGAAGCCAAGCTGTCAAGAAATGTCATTACAGGCAAGGTTAAGGGTAATTTTCAGGATTTTTATACTACAAAACTTACGATAGACAAGGATTTTAACATAAAAGCCCAATGCGATTGCCCTTTGGAAGAAGAATGGTGTAAACATGCCGTAAGTGTGGGGCTTTACGCTATAGAGAATAAAATTTTTGAAGAATATTACAATAAAAAGACAAAAACAAAATCCAACTCAAAGTCAAAATCCAAACAAGAAGAGGTATTGGATGGAACAGCTGATTTTAAAGGCAATTATACTTTTATACTAAATCATCAGCGTATTCAAAAATTTGCAAGCGTACAGATTGTAGACAGAAGTTCCGGTGAGGTTGTTTCAAACCTTGAAGCGCTTTTAACTCAGGCCGTTGAGCTGCAAAAAAATAATCCGGATTTTTTGTTTACGCAAGAGCAGAAAAACGAATTTCTTGTGATGCAGGAACTTTATAAAAATGCCAAATTTGATAAAGGTTCGGGATATTTTGATTTTCCGTTTAATTTGCTTGAAAAATTTTTGGGGTTCTTATCTCAAGTTGAAGAATTTATCGATTTTAAAACAGGTGAACGCCTGATTTTTGACCCTAATGAATGGAGCTTGGTGTTGTCAGTGAATGTGTCTGTTGTGGGGAATGTACTGCTGTCATTGCACTGGCACAGACCTGAGCCTGAGGATATTTATCCGTTTGAAGAAGTACGTTATTTCTCACGCAATCTCAGTTATTACAAATACAAAAATATCCTGTTTAAAGCCGATACGCCTTTGAGTGTTGTGCCTCATTTTCTTACAAAAAGCACGTTTACCGACATAAGAGATGCGGAGGGCGGCAAATTTTTGTACGAAGAACTGCCTAAAATCAGGAAAAACATGAAGGTTGAAATGTCTGAAATCCTCCAAAAACTTACCTTGGAGCGTAAACCGCCTAAGAATGTTTTGATTTTAAGCTTGGAAAAAGACAGCGGGATGAAAGCAGAGCTTGAATTTGAATATGACGGTATCAGAGTTCCTTACGGACGTTTGGCAGGCAAATCGCCTTTTGTTACGGTGAAAAAGCCTGAGGATGGCTTGATTTACTGGATTAAAAGAAATATAAAACATGAAACAAAAGCCTACGAAATCCTTATTAATTCCAAATTCTCCCCGATGCAGACGAATAATCTTTATTTAGACCCTGATACGGCTATAGATTTTTATAACTTCTTCATAGACAAAGCCGGTGAGGATTGGATTATTGAGGAAAAAGGTGACTTATCTTCGCTCAAAGTTGTAAAAGACGGTATGCAGGTTTGTGCCAAGATTGACTTTGATGAATCTGTAGATAGCTTTCAGGTGGAAATTTATTGCATTTGCGGCAAGAAAAAAATTGATTTTGAACAGGTGGAAAAGGCTATGTTCCAAGGTATTAAGTACTTTGAGTTTGAAGGAGTAGGCTTTATCGAAGTACCGCACGCAAAGCTTATGATTTTATCTAAAATGCTGAACAGCTATGATGCTCAAAAACTCGAGGAGTACCAATTTTCGGTTAAAACCTTCAGAGCCGGATTGATTGCGGAGCTTAAAGAGCTCGGTATAGTGCTTAAAATGAGTAAGAAGTTTGAACATTTCTGGACCCAAATCAGCACGTTTAATATCGCAGAAAGCGTGGAATTCCCCGCTAAAGTCAAGGCCGTTTTAAGAGAATATCAGGAACGAGGACTAAGCTGGCTTTGGTTTTTGTATCAATACGGTTTAAACGGAATTTTAGCGGATGATATGGGACTTGGTAAAACCTTGCAAATGCTTTGCCTCATCCAAAAAGCAAAAGACAAAGAAGGCGCTAAGCCTACTCTTGTTATTGCGCCTACATCGGTTGTTTTTAACTGGGAAAATGAGATTGCAAAATTTACCCCCGATTTGTCGGTTTTGACTTTGACAGGGGTTGACAGGCATGATTATTTCAAAAAAATTACGGGGTACGATATTATCCTTACAAGCTATGCCCTTGTAAGACGCGATATTGAGCTTTATAAAAAATTTGATTTCAGGCTTATTGTGCTTGACGAGTCGCAAAATATTAAAAATCACGAAGCTATCACTGCACAAGCGGTTAAAAGGATATCATCAGACCATAGGTTCGCTATGTCAGGTACTCCTATTGAAAATAAATTAAGCGAATTATGGTCAGTGTTTGACTTTTTAATGCCTGATTTTCTGTATGATTTGAGCGAGTTCAAATACAGGTTTATAACGCCGATTTCTGAAAAAGGCGACAAAACCGTAGAAAATCGTTTGAAAAAGCAGGTTTATCCTTTCATATTACGCCGTATGAAGCGTGATGTAGCAAAAGACCTGCCTGAAAAAATAGAAAACATAGCATACTGTGAAATGACGCCGGAGCAGGAAGACCTGTATCAACAGGTTCTTGAGGATACAAGAGCTACCTTGCTTAGAGAAATTCAGGAAAAAGGCTTTAAAAATTCCAAGATGTCTATATTTACGGCGCTTACAAGGCTTAGACAAATTTGCTGCCATCCTAAGCTTGTTAAGCAGGAAAGTATCGGCTCAGGTAAGTTTGAACTATTGATGGATATGATAGAAGAAATTACGAGCGAAGGACATAGAATTCTTTTATTCAGCCAGTTTGTACAAATGCTTGATGTTATTAAAGATAAGTTTGAAAGAACAGGTATTAAGTACGAATACCTTACGGGAGAAACCAAAGACAGGAAAACTGTCGTTGATAACTTCAACAATAATGAGGAGATAAAGGTCTTCTTATTGAGCCTAAAAGCAGGCGGCACGGGCTTAAACCTTACCGGTGCGGACTATGTCATTCACTATGACCCTTGGTGGAATCCTGCCGTCGAAGATCAGGCTACAGACAGAGCTTACCGTATCGGTCAGACCAAAAATGTTATGGTATACAGGCTCATAACCAAAAATTCTGTTGAAGAAAAAATCCAGCAGCTTAAAGGTAAAAAACGCGACCTTGTAGATGCTATTATTTCTGTCGACAGAGATATAAACAAAACAATTTCTTACGACGATATCAAGGATATTTTGTCGGTGTAGGTTTTGGTGGTATACTAAGTAGCGAAAGGCACATACACATCATTGCGAGGTGCTTTGAGGAACTGCCGCGGTAATCCGTAAATGAATTGCTTTAGTCGTTTCGCTCCTTGGCAAAGACATTGAAGAGGGAATTAATATGAGCAAAGAACGTATAATGTCAGGCATGCGGCCTACAGGTAAGCTTCATTTAGGGCATTATTTGGGGGTTTTAAAAAATTGGGTGGCTCTGCAAAATGAGTATGACTGTTTTTACGCTATAGCAGACTGGCATGCGCTTACGACTAAATTTGATGATACGCAAAGCCTTAAAGATAATGTAAGAAATGTTGTTATGGATTGGATAGCAAGCGGCATTGATCCTGAAATATCGACAGTTTATTTGCAGTCTTTAGTTCCTGAAACCGCCGAATTACATATATATTTAAGCATGATTACCCCTCAGAACTGGGTGGAGCGCGACCCTACTTTAAAAGATATGATTAAAATAGTACGGGGAACAGAAGGAACGGACGAAAAACCTTCAAATTTTTGCAGCTACGGCTTGATGGGTTATCCTGTTTTGATGAGCGCTGATATTTTAACTTTTAATGCTCATTGTGTTCCTGTAGGGATTGACCAGGTTGCACACATAGAAATTACAAGGGATATAGTAAGAAGATTTAATCATATTTATAAGTCTGATTACCTCAATGAACCCGGAGTTAAACTTACTCAAGTTCCGCTTTTAAAAGGTATTGACGGGCAAAAAATGGGCAAATCTTTCCAAAACGATATTAAAATTTCTGACAGCCCCGAATTAACCGCTAAAAAAATTATGCAGGGTATTACCGACCGCTCAAGAATACGAAAAGACGACCCCGGACATCCTGAAGAGTGTGAAGTTATTTACGACTATTATAAGATTTTTGCTGATGAAAATCTTTTAAAACAGGTAGATGATGAGTGCAGAAACGCTAAACGAGGTTGTGCTGACTGCAAAAGACAGCTTGCCTCTCTAATTAACGAGCATTTTGCGCCTATCAGGGCTAAAAGGCTTGAACTCGAACAAAATCCGAAAATCATTGACGAAATCATTATTGAAGGCAGCAAAAAAGCCCGTGTAAGTGCCTCTGAGGTTTTAAATAACGTAAAAAATATAGTAAAAATGTATGTTGGTTAGGTTACTTTTTATATCTTTATTAACTTTTTTTCAATTTGCCTGCTGTGCGCAGAATTTCCCGTTGGGATTAACTCAGGAGCAGCGTTTTAAGGCAGAGCAAATCCGCCAGTCCGAATATGAAGCATTGCAGCCTATAGTTAAAGAACTCAATGAGATAAGAGAAATTGATAAGGCAAGAGAAAATCAGCTGATTTTGGAAGCGCAGAAAATACATGAAGAATATACAAGCCGATTTGAAAAACTCCTGACTCCCGGACAAAGAGATATTTTCAGAAAAGATAAGGATGGCTGTTGCCATTAAGCAAAAAGCATTTTTTTTTGAAAAAATGTTTTATTAAATACAGGTAGTTAACAATAAAGTTGGTTTGTTGTGTCAATATTAAACTTAACAAGAAAAGTTTTACCGTTAGTTGTATCTGACAAAAGTATTAACCAGGCAAACGTACGCAAAATACCGGAAATGATTTTGCATGGATTGGCAAAAAATAGCAGTAAAAATATTGTCCCTGTCAGTATGAACCGGTGTGCTGCGGCTAGAGTTACACCAAACGGAGTTCACACAATATTTACCGATGGTTTAAATGGTTGTAACGCGGTTGGTTTAGTTGCAAAAGGTAAAGACGGGTTACCTATTGCGATACTTTCTCATTATACCCCTTTGCAAAAATCAAGGGAGCTGCAGCTTGCCGCTTGGGCTAAACAGCTTGAAACATACCGTCCTTATATTGATACCAGGGTTAAACCGAACATTTTTTACAATATTCCTGCCGAAACAGCGCAAAATAATTCAAGCGTGAACCAAATGAATGAATTGTTTAATAAATGGTTTGGCAAAGGATTTGTATCTAAAACAATTCCTTACGAAAAAGGAACTTCTCCTTTTTCTTCCCGTGCTGCAATTTTTCAATTCGACCCTGCAGATTTAAACAAAGTAAAATTTACAGCTGTTGGCGAACAAGAACGCCTCTTGAATTTAAGTGTATAATTTGATAATTTTTTGCAATCTTGTCGGCGCTGCATCCAAATTTGCATTTTTTTAAAAAGCTTTTATGTATGGGCTTTTATCAATACCGTATTAGCAGTTTTTGTATTGACAGTAGAATTTATGCATGCTAATTTATAAATACACAAGCTTAAGGGCGTTTAGCTCAGTTGGTAGAGCGCTTCCCTTACAAGGAAGATGTCGGGAGTTCGAGCCTCTCAACGCCCACCATTTCTAACAGAGGCTGAAAAGCCTCTGTTTTAGCGTCTTTTCCTTTCGAGTTCTGCGTTTTCAGATGGACACCTTTTCTAAAACGTCCAGCTAAAATCGCTAAAATTCATATGTAGTAATTGTTTTCAGAAGTTCGAACATTTGCTTATTTTATTTTTCTAAACATTTCTGGAATAAACACTTGTCAAATAAAGCTTTTAGTGATTTCTATTCAATAATTATTAACTTATAGTATGATATTATCTATAGATAAATCATCAAATTATAAACAGAGTGCATTTTCAATAGAAATGGGAAGCAATACATGTGGAATGTGTGTTGTAAATAATGAACTAGAGTCTGAGTTTACAGATATATTAAGACTTAGAGAGATAGTTACAAAAGCTATTGAACCTTTAAGAGCTGATAAAAAAATCGGAAGCTCTCTGGAAGCTGCTGTTTGGATAAAAACTGACAATAAAGATTTACTCGAAAAATACAAATCCGAACTTGCAAATATATTTATTGTTTCACAGGTTTTTATTGCTGACGCTAAACCTCAAGATACATTAAATGAGTATAATGAAGAGAATTATAATGTATTTGTAACACAAGCCCTTGGCGAAAAATGCGAAAGATGCTGGAAATATAGAGAACTAGGCGCGGTATCCGATTATAAAACTATCTGTAAAGAATGTGTTGAAGCAATAAAATGAATTTATTAAACTTTTGTAAAAAAAATCTGCTAATAAAAAATTAGGAATTTTTTACAAAAATATATCATGGTATAATTTACTAGCAAAAAAAATTTTTATGTGTTTTAGAATTACCGCATCAGTTAATGAGGATTTTATATGAGAGTTAATTTAGGATTACAAAACCACCATGCGAAAAGCATTCAAAACACAGAAAAGCAAACACAAAAAATTGGAAAACCAAACTATGTAAACATACAAAATTTTTCTTACCAAAGAAGTAATTTTCCAAGAAATTACATGCCATATTTTGGAGCCAATTTAACAACCGAAACAGGAGGAAATTTGAACAAAGCCAGAAGTCCGCTGGAGAAAATGTTATTTGAATCTGTAGAAAGCAAAACTCCGGATTATATTAAAGCTATCAATATTATTGATATGTCAAATCCAGACGCTTACAGTATTACATTAAAAAAAGAATATCTGGAGCCATACGATGCCGTTAAAAACCCTGAAGGTATGAATTTAAAGGAATGGCTTGCAAATTACAAAAAAGAAGCCCTGGTTTCTACAGCCGGAATTAGAGGTTCACAAAATGTTTTACACCCGTCAGATCCGAGATTTCCTATTAATTTGTTCGGTATAGCTCTTGCAACAGAAGCTAAAGCTCTTGCTGCAGAAGACATATACAAAGATAAAGATTTGGTAAAAATAGCAGGAAGAGAAGTCAGATATAACTCTGACAAAATGGTTGACTTAATAGCCAGAATTCAAGCTTCGCACGGTATAAAAACATTAACCACGGAAGACAGAGAATCTATGCCTATTTGGATGGCTTCATTCCTCGCCTTCAAATTGGACTTATTAGGCGGAGAATACGTAACTTCCAGCCACGGCATAAGTGTTAAAAATGCTACAAAAGACCTGAACTCACAGGGCAGCCAGTATCTTCCGGAAGAGTCAATGAAATTTGTAGAGAAAATTGAACAAATATTTAAACATATCGAAGAAAATGGGTCTTATGACATTAAATTGTCAGCAAATAATGACAAATTAATAAATTCGGATTATTTAAAATCTATTAATAACGGAGTTGATTTATATGTTGAATACCTGAAAAAAGGTGTTGCAAATGATGTGAATTTAGGTTTAATAAAACAAACAAATACTCCTGTTGTTATTGAAAACGTCGGAGGCAGTGCGTATAAAACTTTAGATAAAGTACTGCAGCGTCTGGATATTGCAGACAAATATCATTGGCTGAATACTGAAGAAGACCCGTTCTTCCACGGTATAGGAAAAACAGATGTTTCGCCAAAAGGAAAAAAAGAGTTTTATGACTATTCTGTTGATGCAACCATAATTGCAAAAGGAGCAAACGGAAAACCTTCTTTCCCTGTAATTGAAACTATGGGATATGATGAAAAATTAAAAGAGTATCCTGTAGGAACTTCTGTACTGATAACAGACCCCGACCATGACAGATTAACAATAACTCAAATACAAACCAAATCAGACATTCCTGAGCTTGAAAAAGCAGGCATAGATTATGTAGAATTAGACGGTGACAGAATTCTTTCAGTCCCTACAGCAAACCAGTCATTCTTGTTGATTATGGATTTCTGGGCAAAACAGTTGAGAGAATCAGAACAGTGGGATAATCACCCCAGATTGATGATTAAAACAACAGCTTCTGCAAGATCATGGGATGAATGGGCTGAAAAAAATGATGTAAAAGTAATAAATGTACCTGTAGGCTTCAAAGAAATTGCAAACATAATGAAAAAAGTTGAAAAACAACTTGACGAAGCACCCGATAAAGAAGTAATCATAACTGACGTCTACGGCAAAGATGTCAATCTGGGAATACAGCCAAGATTGATTTTTGCAGGAGAAGAATCAGGCGGTATGATTATAGGAGGCGAAGACTTAATAGAATCTAAAACGGGAAGAAAAGCAATCGCTATGAGAGAAAAAAGTGCAGGAGAATCCATAATTATTGCTTCTGCCCTTGCTAGTAACCTTAAAAATGCGGATAAAACACTCTCAAGCGCACTTAATGAACTGTATGACAGTAACAATATTATTTCCAGATACGATGTAAGAGAAGATATTACTTACTATAACGAGTCAGAGCCTGATATAGATAAATTAAAAGCAGCTAAAAAAGAAGGTGAAGAAAAAAGAACAAAAAATGATATTTTCTTCCTAACAATGGCTATTGCTAAAAATCAAGGTCAAATCGAATTAGAACCGATTAAAGAAATACTCTCATCAACATTCCCCGAGCTTAAATTTGATAATCTTCAAGATGTACAGTTTGTGGGTGACGGAACTATGATGATTTTTGACAACAAGTCTATAGAAATCCGCCCCTCGGGTACTGATGCCAAAACAAAAGCATACGGAGTAGGCGAAGATAAAAATGAGCTCAAAAAATACGCTCAGACTATGGGACAATATTCCGGCGACAGAAATCAAACTTATAATAAATATATAAGTGACGATTTATATCAAAATTCAAAGAAAACATCTAATCGTTTATATCAGGAATTTACAGATAAAGGTGCAAATAACCAGCCGTTTGTGCCTCCTGTATACTATAAGACATTAGGTTTATAATCAGGGGACAATATAAAAGGAGAAAGAAATTAATGACACAAAAAGACGAGCCAAAAATTCTTGCAACTATACCAAGAAGTGCAACAGAACAGCTTCAAATTGCTATCAATTCTTATAAAGGTAAAAGCTATCTGGATCTGAGAATATATTACACAACAGATGACGGTTTGAATTGGAATCCTACAAAAAAAGGGGTTACGGTTTCTCCTGAAAATATTGAACTTCTAAAAGACGCAATAGATGAGGCAATGCAAGAACTTCTAACTCCGGCTGAAGATGAATAACACTGTCAAAGAACAACTAGATACTGAAAAAAATAAAAGTTTGGGCGTATTATATAAATATGCCCAAACTCTTGTTGATGTACCGGGGTTGGGCGCAAGAACTTTCAGCTACTTAATCCCTGATGCACTAAAAGAAAAAATCAAACCGGGAATACCTGTTTTGGTTCCCTTTGGGGCAAAAAGGCAAATAACTGCATTTATAGATTGTAGGACAGAATGGACCACTAGGTAATTGAAGATATTAGCCTCTTGTTTAAAACGTGTGGGCGTTTGAGGCACTTCCCCCTTAGTGCGAACCAATACGTAATTGATGTCCGTTTTGTC
>JAQVHS010000015.1 GCA_028696075.1 Candidatus Gastranaerophilales bacterium | reverse complement strand
GAATAAATTATTCTGCAAATACTTCAAGTTTGTTTGCGGTTTGCTCAAAATATCGTATTGAAAACTTGTATTCATACACCAATCTTCCCTGACTTGTTATCAAAGATTATAATGATTAGAATAATAATGTCCATTTTATTTTTTTATAGGATAATATAAAGAATAAAAGGAGAAAAATATGCTGGACATAAAAATAATAAGAAGTGAGCCTGATAAAATTAACGAACTTTTAAAGAGAAGAAACCCTGATTTATCAATTGATGAAGTTATAGCCGTAGATGTCGAAAGAAGAGAAGTACAAGCCTCCGCGGACGAACTTAGGGCAAAAAGGAAAAATCTTTCAAAAGAAATCGGCATTCTAATGAAAAACGGTGAAGATGCAGTGCAGCTTCAGGAAAATGTGCGAAATATCGGCTCGGAAATTACAGCGCTTGAGGAAAAAGAACGTGAATTAAACAAAAAACAAAACGATTTACTTCTGAATATCCCTAATACTCCTGATGAAACCACACCTATAGGTACAAGCGAAGAGGATAATGTAGTTGTTGATACATACGCAGAACCTGCAAAATTTGATTTTGAACCAAAGGCGCACTGGGACTTAGGTGTTGAGCTTGGAATTATAGATTTTGACAGAGGGGTGAAACTTGCACAAACAAGATTTTCCCTTTTAAAAGGACGCGGTGCAAAGTTAGAACGTGCTATTATCAACTTCTTTCTTGACTTACATACGCAAGAACACGGCTATACGGAAATATTACCACCGTTTTTGGCTAATGCAGCTACAATGACCGGTACTGGGCAGCTTCCTAAATTTGCAGAAGATATGTACAAATGCGAAGAAGAAGACCTCTATCTGATACCAACGGCAGAAGTTCCGGTTACAAATATGTATGCGCAAGAGGTTTTAAAAGAAGAAGATTTACCGCTTTATATGACGGCTTATACCCCTTGTTTCAGAAGAGAAGCGGGAAGTGCGGGAAAAGATACAAGAGGGTTGATAAGAGTTCATCAATTTAACAAAGTCGAACTTGTAAAATTAACTACCCCCGAGCAAAGCCCTGAAGAACATGAAAAACTTACCAAAGATGCACAAAAGGCTCTCGAATTGCTGGGTCTGCCCTATAGAAGAGTTGCATTATGCTCTGCTGATATAGGTTTCAGCGCTAAAAAATGCTATGACCTTGAAGTATGGATGCCTTCCTATAACAACTACAAGGAAATTTCAAGTTGTAGTAACTTCGGTGATTTTCAGGCAAGAAGAGCTAATTTAAAATATAAAAATCACAAGACGCAAAAAAACGAATTTGTCCATACAATAAACGGTTCGGGTTTGGCTGTAGGCAGAACTGTTGCAGCTATAATGGAAAACTTTCAGGACAAAAACGGTTCTGTCCATATTCCAAAGGTACTGCAATCTTATTGCGGCTTTGATATTATTGAATAAAGGTGCAAAATGAATATATTGAAAAAAACATACTCTTTTATTTTCTCATCAAACGGTTTAAGCGTTTTAATCTTTTTAATAACATCAATACTGCTTACGTTTATATTGTCCGGTCAATACTACCTTCACCGCAATATTATTCAAAACAGTGTGAGTAAAAAGGATATTTATGCAACTAAAAACATAAAGGTAACAGACACTGAAAAAACCGAAAAGTTAAAAGCGGAAATGGTTAAAAAAGTAGCTCCGACTTTAGTTCCTGTTCAGGATGAATTTATAAGAAAAAAACTTGATAAAAACATTGACAAGATTAAACTTGAGCGCAGTATGTCAATCCCTTTCAGTTCAAAAACCGTTGATTTAACCGGATATTTTGATATTAATGAGAATAAAGGCGATGATATTGCTATTGTAGAAAATCTGATAACGATGTCTGATGACCACTTTCAAAGGATGACCAAAATTACTAAGGCAACTTTGCGCAATATTTTGGAAAAAGGTATTAGTGAAAGTGATATTGAACTTAACGTTGATAAAATAGTACAGGATAATATTACCGGCTATGCCTCAAATCTTGATACACTGACCATAGAATTTTTAATAAAAAAAGTAATAGCGCCAAATATTGTAGTAGATGAAATAGCAACCGAAACCTCAAGAAAAAATGCAGCGCAGTCGGTAAGACCTGTAGAAGTTTTCTTCAATAGAGGCGATCAAATTGTAGCGGCAGGTCAAATAGTTACAAAGGTACAAAAGGATGCAATTAAAAAATGCGGATATAATGTAGTTCAGCTTAACTTTAGCGGGATTTTGGGTATTTATCTGCTTGTTGCGCTTTCTCTTATTGTTATAGCTACCCATTTGCGTAATTTTGATCTTAGATATGCCAAAAACTCTTACTACACTTTAATAGCAGTATTAATGATAATGATATCAGCCGCAGCAACGCTGATGCCGAGCAATATTATTTATTTATTGCCGATACCTGCTTTTACGATGCTGGTATCAGTATTTACAAACCCCAGAACCGCAATGATTTCTTCAATAGCGGCGCTTTGTGCGCTTTCAATTGCGCTTCAATATGATGTTGATGTCTCTATAATATTTATATTCGGTATTATATTTACGTCCTTTACTATAGGAAGAGTAGACTATACAAGAAGAATAGACCTCATAAGGATAGGTATGGGCATAGGCTTGATATTAGTGGCTGCGATAACAGGTACATTTTTCCTTGAATATAACTTAAGTGAGATAACACTGCCTATATACTTGTCTTATGTAAGCGCTGCCTTTATAAACGGTATAATAAGCTCTATTATTGCTTTAGGACTATTACCCGTGCTTGAATCAACTTTTAAACTGGCAACTCCCTATGGTCTTGCAGAATTGGCTAACCATAACCAGCCGCTTTTAAAAAAATTACAATTTGAAGCTCCAGGAACGTACCATCACAGCTTAATGGTTGCAAGTCTTGCAGAAGCTGCGGCGGAAGCGGTAGGCGCTAACCCCGCTTTGGTTAAAATCGGAGCTTTTTATCACGATGTCGGCAAACTTAAAAGACCATTGTTCTTTATTGAAAACCAATCTTACTTCGGGATTGAAAACCCTCATGAAAAATACAATCCAAGATACAGCAAAATGGTTATTACAACCCACCCGAGAGATGGTTTGGAGTACGCTAAAGAATATAATATTTCACCTGCCATATATCCGTTTATACTACAGCACCATGGCGACAGCGTAGCATCCTATTTTTACAATCAGGCAGTAAAAGAAGAGGGCAGCGAAAATGTCAGTGAAGAACAATTCAGATACAATGCTCCAAAACCCAATACAAAAGAAACGGCTATATTGATGCTTGCCGACGCGGTAGAGTCAGCGGTTCGTTCAATGAAAACCCCTACCCCTGAAGAAATTGACAGTATGATTACAAAAATAGTAAACGACAGATTAGCAGATAATCAACTATCCGAGAGTCCTTTGACATTAAGGGATTTGAAGACCATTGCAGCTACTTTTAACCGTATTTTAAGAGGTATGCAGCACCATAGAATCAAATATCATGAAGATATCCTTGATGAGATTGAAGCTAAAAACCAAAAGAAAGAAGATAACAAAAATGCTTAATGCCTTTTGTGAAAATATTTCAAAAACACAATTCCAATTAAATAACGCAGAAGTGGAAGTTTATGCAAAAGAGCTTTTAAACCTTGCATTATCGGAAGATATTATTGTAGAAAAGTCCTGTTTCAAAGAGTTAGACCATAACAAACTTGATGTTGAATTTGAAATTTTGCTTTGTGACAACGATAAAATCCGTAAAATAAACAAGGAATACAGGAAGATTGACGAGCCTACAGATGTAATCACCTTCGCACTTTTTGCCGACAGTGAACATAAATTCATCAACAACTTAACCATAAGCCTTGGACAAATTATTATTTCGCTTGAAAAATCAAAAGAACAAGCCTGCGAAAATAATGTAACTGAAATTGATGAGTTTATGAACTTATTAGCACATGGGGTTTTGCATCTTATCGGCATTGACCACCCTGATAATAAAAATTTGACATTTATGTTAGAATTACAACAGGTTATGATAGAAAGAATTAAAAATGTCAAAATATAAGGCTTCGGGAGTAACTGAAAGTATGGGCTTTGCTCTTAGGGGCGTGTTCATTTGCCTTAAATCACAGCTGAATTTCAGAGTAGAGGTTATCTTTGCTATAATGGGCTTTATTTTAGCGCTTTACTTGCGTTTTACTTATGTAGAACTTGCCATTTTTACTTTTACTGTGGCATTGATGCTGTTTGCGGAAATGATGAACACTGTCAATGAATTTATTATTGATGCCTATTTTGGCAACAAATACTCTATGCTTGCAAAAATGGGAAAAGATATTTGCGCAGGAGCGGTGTTTTTAATCTCATGCCTGTCTATTGTTATAGGAATGCTTCTTTTCGCGCCAAAGATATATTCAATATTAGTATTTAAACTGAGGTAAAAAATGGTTAAATTAGGTGTAAACATAGACCATATAGCAACGTTGAGAAACGCAAGAGGGCAGCAGGAGCCTGAACCTGTTTTAGCTGCGGGAATTTGTGAGCTTGCGGGCGCTGATTCCATAACGGTACATTTAAGAGAAGACCGCAGGCATATAAAAGACGCTAACGTAAGAGCGCTAAAACACACGTTAAGAACAAGAATGAACCTTGAGATGGCAGCCACTAAAGAAATGCAGGAAATTGCGCTTGAGATTTTGTCTCACAGCTGCTGTATAGTACCCGAAAACCGCAGAGAAATAACAACGGAAGGCGGGTTGGATGTTGAAAACAACCTTGAATATTTAACAGATTACATTGCAGTATTAAAAAACAAAGGTATCATCGTAAGTCTTTTTATAAATCCGGATGAAAAACAGGTAGAAGCTGCGGCAAAAGCCGGCGCTCAATATATTGAACTTCATACCGGACAATTTTCGCTTGATTATAATACCCCGAATGAACACCTGGCGCTTGAAAACCTGAAACAGGCATTTATAATAGCAAAAGAACTGGGGCTTAGCGTTAATGCGGGTCATGGTATTAACTACCATAACGTAGCAAAATTACTTGAAATCAAAGGATTTGAAGAGCTTAACATCGGCCACGGTATAATATCAAAAGCGGTCTTCGTAGGATTAGACAATGCCGTCAAAGAAATGAAACAACTGATTGACTTAAATTCATAAGGAGATAATTATGTACGAAAAATTGAAGGATTTCCAGCTTACTATTGTTGCCATAATTATAGGTATTGCGTTGATTATTTGCTCAAATTATGCTGCCGATGCAATTAAAAGAGAAGGCGTAGGCGTTACAGGGTCTGCATTTAAAGTGGTAAAATCGGATGTGGCTATTTTGAACCTTGATATAAAAGCGCAAAATATAAGCAAAGCCGCTGCTTATAACAAAATCAGAAGTCAACTTCCCGAGCTAAAAGACTACCTTATATCACAAGGCATAAAAGAAAATGAAATAACAATCATGCCCGCAGACAGCTATCCCAATTACAAAATAAACCCTCAAAACGGCTACACTACCAATATAGTTGAATTTTACAACTTCAATCAGACTATACAGATTAAGACTAACAATGTAGAAACAGTTAAAATATTATCAACGGCAGCCCAATCTTTGTTGGACAAAGGAATTGATTTGACTGTCAATCCTCCCGAGTACTACTGCTCCGAATTGAACGACATCAAAGTTCAACTTTTAAAAGAAGCAACTATTGATGCAAAACAAAGAGCGGCAGGCATGCTATCCGCCACTAACAACAAGGTGGGTAAAATACAATCGGTAAAAATGGGCGTCTTTCAGGTAACTCCCGTTGATTCTACTATGGTAAGCGACCTTGGCATAAGCGATACAAGCTCAATAGATAAAAAGATTACAGCTGTTGCAAATGTAGTTTTTTCAATAAAATAAAAAATAATTTACACACCTTAACCGATATTTTTGCTATTCTATAAAGATGAGAAGAGGCAAAAGGAGCTCGCTATGAAAAATACCGTTGTAGTAGGTGCCCAGTGGGGAGATGAAGGAAAAGCAAAAATAACAGACTTGCTGGCAAAACAAGCCGATGTTATTATAAGGTATCAAGGCGGATGTAACGCAGGTCATACTGTTGTTGCAAACGGCAAAACATACAAATTCCACCTTATCCCTTCAGGAATTTTATACGACGATAAAATGTGCGTGATAGGGGCGGGAACCGTTATACATCCTGCTGTTTTAATGGATGAAATCAACGACCTGATAGCAAAAGGTATTGACACTCAAGCCCTTAAAATCAGTCATCTTGCACATTTAACAATGCCTTATCATATAGATTTAGACGGTGCGGATGAAGCCAAACTCGGCAAAAATAAAATCGGCACTACCAAACGGGGAATCGGACCTACCTATACCGATAAAATGGCTAGAATAGGTTTTAGAATAGAAGATTTATACGACGAAGAACTTTTAGATGAAAAAATAAATAAGATTTTGCCGATAAAAAACCAGCAGCTCGAGCAAAATTACGGGCTAAAGCCTTATAGTAAAGAAGAAATAAAAGAATTTTGCTCCAAATATGCAGAACTTCTCAAACCTTATGTTGATTTTGAGCTTTTAGACAAACTGCATGACGATTATAAAGCAGGTAAAACCATTCTTTTCGAAGGCGCACAAGGCGCTTTGCTTGATATAGACTTTGGTACATATCCGTATGTTACAAGCTCAAACCCTGTTGCAGGAGGAGCTTTTACAGGCACGGGGCTGGGTGCTACCGTGGTGGAAGAAATCATAGGCGTGTTTAAAGCCTATATTACAAGAGTAGGGGAAGGACCCTTTGTTACCGAGCTTGAAGACGAGGAAGGTGCCAAAATACAAGAGATAGGACAAGAATTCGGGGTAACCACAGGCAGAAAACGCCGCTGCGGATGGTTCGATGTTCCCTTAGCAAAATACAGCGCGCAAATCAACGGTATGACAGGAATTGCTCTTACCAAACTTGATGTATTTGACGGTTTTGAAAAAATCAAACTATGTACAGCTTACATAGATAAAAGAAACGGCGAAACTTATACCTCTTATCAAACAAACATCAATACCCACAAATATTTAGAACCTGTTTATCAGGTGTTTGAAGGCTGGTGCGAAGACACAACGAAAGCAAAAACCTTTGAAGATTTGCCGCTGAATGCAAAAATTTACCTTAAAGAGCTTGAAACACTTGTCCGGACTCCTATCAAAATCATAAGCGTAGGACCTGACAGAGAACAAACTATATTTAATACGTGCCTCGCAAGTGTTTAACGATTTTGTCAAAAAGGTTCACTATCTGTACATAAACATTTGCTATAGAGTTAAATTGCTGTGAATTAAAGAACAGCAGAACGTTTTCCTCGTTGGAATATCCACCCTTGTATTCTTCGCAGCCCCTGCCAAGGTCCAGTTCTAAAACAGAGTTTTCGAGCAAATATTTTGTAAGTTCATACATAAGAACCTTGCCGGGTGAAATTTTATTGTAATTCCTGTCATAAGCTGACATTAAAAACCAATATTTCCCACCGCTGTCAATAATACCAAGCTCATAAGCAATCGTTATATCATCATTTTTCAACGACAATCTTGATAGTTTCACATTCTCAAAATTTCGCATTAAGTCTTCAAAGTATTTTTGCGTATTATCTTTTCTGTTGAACAAGCCCCATCTTGATTTATGCAGTTCAATAAATTCATTTATTACCTTGCTGTTTTTATTAACATCATATTCAAAAACAACGCTGTCTTGCAGGTTGTTTTCTACGTAGCGTTTTTGGCGGTTGATATTTTTCAGTTCCCCGTGTTTAGGGTTGAATTCTGTATTTATAATCTGTTTTGTTTCACTCACCAAAGCTTGATGCCTTATCTTTTTATCGCACAAATAGCGGGTTAAAATATTTGCAAAATCTGTCCGGGCATTTACATGCTCCAAGTTTATATCAAGCTTATTCTCAAAAATATAATCCAATAAAACAGGGATGAATTCTTTATCTTTATAAAGTATATTACATTCATCAAAGTATAAAGGGCGTGTCCCTATAAGGGAAAGGACATTTTTATTTTTGTAAAAAGGCGCAATTAACTTTATATCATCCCTCTTGTCATATATGGCGATAATACTGAGTTTTCTGTATTCACAAAAATTCTCCCACCACAACCTGCACCAGTCAAAAGAAAGGTTATACGCTGCGCCGGGATTATACAACTCATCCCATTTAGCTTTTAGCTCATCGTTAAAATTATCAAAAACTTTTATTACAATATTAGCCACTTTCACACCTTAAACACAATCCCAATGATTATATTTAAGCAAAAAAGCGGTGTTTTAACAAGTTATTAACTAAAATCCGGGTAAATTAGGTTGACGTTGACCGCCACTTCCTAAAATATCTTTAGAAGCAACCCGTAACTTATCTATAAATCCGTTATATTTATTTTTTGAGCCATTTACAACTTTTCTCAATGCTTCATGATCCGAAATAAAATTCTTCACAGGATTTTTTATCCACTTTGTCGTAAATTCTTTAACACAATTAGGAATAACCTTTGCTATATTTTTCCTAAAGGCAAAAGCTGCTACCAATGATGCCAGCAATAATAATGTTTTGCCACTGCCTGATTTTTTTTCGTAAGAATCATTCGGATACGGACTAGTCTTAGCGTATCCTGCTTCACCGTTAAATGCTATTCTTTGAGAGTTAATATTGTTTAATGATTGAACTGAGTTGACCATGCCTTATACCTCGTTTATTACCTGTTGTATATATAAAAAATTTTTGACAAAAAAAATTGCCCGGGATAATTATAAAACCTTGTAAAATAATCATTTTATTAGTTAAATTAAGGTATGGTAAACGAAATAAAAAAATATTTAAAGTACTATAATATGCCTTTGGCTGAACTTCTTGACAAGGCGGAAAAATGTACAATAGAAAATTTTGGCAGCAGGATAGAACTGTGTTCTCTAATAAGTGCAAAAACGGGTAGATGTGAAGAAAACTGCAAATACTGCTCCCAAAGTTCACACTATCTGACCGATATCCATACACATCCGTTGGTAAGTATTGAAGAGGTTATTGCGGCAGCAAAACATGCAAGAGAGAGTGGCGCGACAAGGTTTGCAATAGTAACTTCGGGCAAATCACCCGACAAAGATTTTGATAAACTTCTCACGATGATAAAAGAAATCAATAAAATAGAAGGGCTGACAAGCTGTGCATCCATAGGGATAATAAACGAAGCCCAGGCAAAAGCGCTTAAAGAAGCAGGGTTAACAAGGTTTCACCACAATATAAATACGTCAGAGTCGAATTATGCCAATATCTGCACGACACACTCTTATCAAGACCGAATAAACACAGTCAAACTTGTCCAAAAATACGGTATGGAAGTTTGCTGCGGAGTTATTATAGGTATGGGGGAAAGCCTCGAGCAGCGTATAGAAGCCGCTATTGAAATAAGAGATTTAGGGGTTGAATGCGCGCCGATTAATATTCTTACACCTATAAGGCATACGCCGCTTGAACATTACGGGGATAAAATTACCGAAGAAGATATAATAAGAACTATAGCAACATTCAGGCTGATTATGCCCAAGATAGTTTTGCGCTACGCAGGCGGAAGGATGGACAGGCTATCGGAAGAAAACAGAAGACTCGGGATAAAAGCAGGAATAAACGCTGTTTTAATAGGTAATATGCTTACAACTACAGGCATAAAACCTCAAGATGATTTGATTACATTAAAAGAACTGGGGAAAAAAATATGTTCAGCTATTTAAAAGGAACTCTTATAGCCAAAATCGAAAATAGTCTTGCGGGCTGTCATTTGGTACTGGAAGTGAACAACATAGGCTACAGCATTTTTGTAAATAAAAAAACGCTTAAAGAACTGCCTGATATTACAAGCGAAGTAACTATATACACTTATCTAAGCCACAAAGAAGATGCGATGACTCTTTACGGCTTTGCCTCAAGAGAGCAAAGAGATATGTTTTCAATGCTTCAAACCGTTTCAGGAGTCGGGGCAAAAGTTGCTCTTCTTATTTTAGAGTTATCATTGCAAGAAATTGTTAGTTCTGTCCTTCAAGAAGATGTGAAACTCCTTACACAAATAAAAGGCATAGGTCCAAAACTTGCTAAAAGGTTAATTTTAGAACTAAAAGACAAAATGGTTAATTATAAAGAAATGGTGGATTTCAACTTCAATGATAAAAAAGAAAGCTTTGAAAATTATGCCCTTATTTCACAAGGATTTAGCGAGGCAGAAGCAGTGCTGTTATCGTTAGGTTATTCAAAAGAAGAAATATCAAAAGGCTTGAATGAAGCGAAAACCAAAGTATCAAATGAGAATGATACTCAAGAAATCCTTACTATAGCGCTTGAAATAATTTCTAAATCGTAAATACGCTAATCAATAGATGTATGAAATATTTTAATAGCTTAAAATACAACTATGTTTAAACAGTTTTTCACCAACAGAGAAATAAAGCTTGCACAAAAAGCCGTGGCAAATCAGCCTGAAAATATCTTAAAACTGGATATCTTAGGTAATTTATATTTGCAAAATAAACAGTATAAAAATGCTGCAGAAATTTTCCAAAATATAATAGAATTGGACAAAACCTATCTTCCCGCTTATTTGAAACTTGCGCAGAGCCTAAAAGGTAGTTTTAGATATTTATATGCCTTTGATACACTTTTAAGCCTTAAAGAGTTAATGCCGCTTGATAAACAGGCAACAGAACTTTTATTTTCGCTCCGGGATGCTGATACAGACCTTGAAAGCAAAGTAACCATCCTTGAAGGTTTGCTGAAAATAGAACCCGGCAATCAGCCTTTGATGGAACAATTAGCCGATACACTTTTGAAAAACGGGGAATTTACAAAATCCGCTTCAATGTACGAGAAGCTTCTTGCTATGGAAGAAAAATCTCAATATGCCCAGCAGCTTGCCTTAATCAGCGAAAAACAAAACAATATCCCCAAAGCCGTTGAATTGCTTGAAAAATTGTTGCTTTTAGGCACTATAGAAAAAGAGTTTATTAAAAAACTGGCGCATTTTTATGCCGTAACAGAAAGGTTCGAAGAAGCAAAATCTATTCTTGGACTGCTTATCGAATCTAACCCTGAAGAAAAACAAGAACTCTTAACAAAAACAGCCGAAATTTTTATATTAGAAAAAAAGTACGACGAAGCGCTTGAAAAATGTAACGAGGTGATAAAAGAAAATACTTTTCATTCACCTGCCAAGTTTTTGATGGTGAAATGTTATTTGGAACAAAAAAAATATCTTGAAAGTATCGATTTTTTGAGGGAATTTTACTATGACCCTATTGATGAGAAAACAGAGCAAACTATAGTAACTATGATTATTGACGCTTGCATAGCCTATTGTGAAGAATTGAGCCTGGAGCGAAAATTTGATAAGGCTTTTGACAGTCTGTTTGAAGCGCTCAAGTACAATCAAAGTGAACCTAAGATTTATATGGCACTGGCTAAATTAAGCGATGATATTAAAGACTTTGACGGCGCTAAAGAATACAGGAAGATTGCAGAGGAACTGCTAAACTAAAAAGCTGCCATAATTTACTTAATAAATGTATATATTTTATTGTCACAAACCGGATAGTTTGCTAGAATTAATATTAATTATTTCACCCGATGAAGTTTCCACATGAATGTATCACAAGTAAAACCATACAATCTTATCCGTACTACGGGTAGCAGTTTAGCCAATCGTTCCGATAAAAAAAATTTTTCAAGGGATAGATTACAAGGCAGCTCTTTGAGCGCTTGCCCCTGTAATTATTATAATCTTATATCCTTTGGTGCTACTGCCACTGATATTAAAAGTGCGTTTATTTTAGGCTGTGAAGATAAATTACTTCAACCCCGTTACGATGGCGGTTATGATGTTGATAATGAAACCGATACAGTATTATATTATGGCGAAGCCGCTAAAAATTATCTCAGAAGCACAACTTACTACGATAAAGAAACACAAGTAATAGCTCAATCTGATTGCAGATTGAGCGCCAACTCTCCCAATCGCAATGAAATGTATCTCAACGAACCCGGTGCTATTTTAATCCCCGCTAAAACATATGCAAAAGTGAATGTTATTGAAGGTAACCCTATGGTTGTTATTACCGGTAAAATGCCCTACTGGTATTCTAAGATGTCACCTTTTGAAACAACTCATAGAGAATTTTTTGAGCTTTTGACGGATAAGAATAAAAAAATATTTGCAGATAAAGTACATAAAAAAGTCTTTATACCTTATGTAAAACAATTAGAAGATTGTGGCTTCATTTATCCGGTTGACAGCGAGGGTTATACTTCTTTTAGATTTAATACGGAAACCGATAAGCTTAAAAATCATTTAACTTCATTAAACATAGATGAAAAATCGGCTAACCGAATTGTTCAAATATACTCACAATATAAAAGGAGAAATATATTCACTCTACAGAATGAAGGTGAGGTAAAGCGTGAATATTTTTGCAGTTGTCCTGATTGGGTTTACGATAAACTTTTAGCTCGCGAAATTTTAAAGCGCCAAAATGATAAAATTGTATGGAATTCTTTTTATACAATAGATGAATTACAAAAAGAGTTATGGGATAAGGTTCAAATATATGGTGATGTTAAGAATGAAATATTAGCGGTATGGCTTGGTACAACCAAATCAGGATTTGATATCTCCGGTCTTGCCAATGAAAATAACGACGTAACTGTATATTTGCATAAAGACAAAATTAACCAGCATAATTCAATGCCCACGGAATGGATTACTAATTCTACGGCATGGACAAGAAAGGGAACTTTTATTAACGGGGTATCCAGAGTTTATGACGGAAATGACGAGTTTGATACTACAGTCAAAGATTTTAATATAATCAGACCGGAAGAAGAGATTCATAAGCATCAAAATGCCAGTAACTTGAATGAAAAAATGACGGAAGTATACGTGGTAACACAAGGTGAAGCAGCTATGTGCGCGATAGTTAACGGGCAAAAATCAATCAAAGTATTAAAAAAAGGTGATTGTGCAGTAGTCCCATCCGGTCTTGAGCATGGTATTGTGGCTATAAAAGGGAAATACGAACATTTATGTACGCAGGCGCCATCTTCTTTTCACTACGGTCTTAAATTTAAAAACATAGTTGAACCGTTTAACGAAGAATTAAAGACAAAGGCAAAACATATGCTAAACAATTCAAGCATCCTAAAAGAGCCTGACTTTATGTTAAGCCCTCCTCTCTTCCTTGTTCGCCTTTTGTTTCCAAACATAATAAATAAGGGTAACCAATGACACAAATTAATCCTGTTATTTTCAAACAATTTAATTCATATCCTGCCGTAAGTCGGAATTACGCTCCGGTTAACGTTGCCCCTGCTTCATATATCCCCAAACAGGAAGTGCAGGAAAACAAAAAATTGAAAAATTATCTTTTAACAGGTGCTGCAGGGCTTGCCATTATTACAGCAGGGGTAATTATTCACAAAAGAAATATTAGCAAGGCCTCTGAGGCAGCAGGGGCTATTATTAACAACGCTAAAGAAGTTGTTTTAAAAAGCTCTGTCAAAAAAGTTTTTGAAGAGCAAATGGCTAATTTTGCCGATGACATTACTTACAGAAAAAGCCTTATGCAGGAAATATCTGCTCAAGCCGGGTTAAAGGTTGAGGATTATGCTGTTTTGCGCTCGATTATCGGCAAACAGGAGCTTACCGCCGTAGTAAAAGGTTTAGATGGGAACCCCGCCTGCTATAAACAAGGTCAAAGAGCACAAAAATGGGTACAGGACAGCGAAAATTTTGATAACATAAATAATCTTCTCTATAGGGCAAATTTGCACATGCACACTCAGGCCTCAGACGGCGCTATGTCTGTACAGAAACTGCTTGACGATGCGGCGGCTTATGCCGATAAAGTGGCTGCTTCTAACCCTTCCTTAGTTTCAAATGCTCCTTTCACCATCGCAATAACAGACCATGACACCACAAAAGGTTGTATTGATGCGCTGAAAATCATTGCTGCTGCGCCTGAAAAATATAAGAATTTGAGGTTGGTTTTGGGTGCAGAACTTTCTACTTACCATTCCAATCTGCCAAACGTTAATGAGAATTTTTCCACCCATCTTCTGGCGTACTGTGTTAATCCTTTTAAAGGCGATTTTGCATCAATGGTTGAACAGAAGCAAAAAAATACTATCAATATGGCAAGGCACATTATTGCTAAAATGAAGGATAAGTTTAAAGACGCATGGGATTTTAAAGAAATCGATTATAATTTGGACGAAGCCAAAACTACAAGCTGGTGTATAAAAGAAGGGCTTAATACCATAATAAATCCTGTTAAAGATTACTTGCAATTTCGCAAAATCTATCATGAACTTGTGAAATATAATGAACCTTTAAAAGAATTTTTAGGCAAAAAACTTGCAACCCAAACGTTGGATTTCCCATCTACAGCTTCTCATGTTACTTTTGTACATAAAAATTTGATGCCAAACGCCCCTGTTCCTTATTGGGAAAAATATATTGCTTCAATAAAAATGGAACTGCTTCAACGGTTACACGGCAAAGACATGAAGATTAATGCGGAAAACTACAAAGGACTCTTTAAAGAAGTGGATGATTTATTTAAGCCTCTCAATGACAGTGTTAAAGAGAGTTTGCAATCAGTAGAAAATCAAGTATATCAAACAGGTATAAAAGATTCTTCTTTGATTTTTGAATTTGGCAAAATATTAGAAATTTTAAAGCATGACAATGATATCATACCCGCAATAGCTCATCCTGCTTTAAGACATAAGTACGATTATACTAAAGAGCCTACAGATAGCCTGATAAAGGAAACTATAGAAAATCTTTTTAAATTCTTCAAAGAAAACGCAGGGGATAAAACACTTTTTTATGAAAAAAATTACCCGTATTTTCAAGGCGGAGCAGGTAATTATGTTAAAGTTGAAGATGATTTGCTTGATTTTATAGACAAAGCGGCAAAAAGGCATTCTTTGCTGCCATCGGGTAGTCTTGATACCCACGGAAAAAACATTTTTTTAACGGAATAATGCTTTATTACCGCCGGATAAAAATAAAACCCCCAATAGCAATTATTACGGTTATATGAGGTAGGAATTTTCCCATAAACTTGAATCTCTTTTTAACCTTTCTATATAACAAAAAAGGACACTCTAAAGAGTATCCTTTTTCAAGATTGGGCGTGAAGAGACTCGAACTCCCACGGGGGTACCCGCCAGATCCTAAGTCTGGTGCGTCTACCAATTTCGCCACACGCCCGTATCTTCGGCAGAGTGCCACACACCAATATTTTTTGGCAGAGTGCCACACGCACACGTTTTATTGTTATTTGATTTCCAATACATACAAAATATCAAAAGCATACATCAAGGTCAAGTTAATGTTAAATATTTTTTGAAGGTTATACCCACCTGTTATATTGCAATTATTATATGAAATACTAAAATTAAATACATGAAGAACAGACAGGGAGTTTTATACATGAAGGCTTTAAAAATCACAATAATTGTATTAGCTGCTATCATTGCTTTGGCGTATCTGGCATTTTTATTTGTTATTCCAAATGCTATTAATCTGAATCACTATACAAATGATATTAAAAGGGCAGCATTTGAAAATGCAAAGTTAAATGTTGATTTGTCAAATATAAAAATCATCACAACCCCTAATTTAAAAGCAGGGCTTAGAATTGATGATTTAAAAGTTTCCTACCCCGACAATACGCAGCTGCTTAATACCCAAAAGGCGGAAGTGAAAATAAATTTGCTCCCTCTTATTTTCAAAACTGTTCAAATAAGCGATGTAACTGTAAACAACCCTCAATTTAATATTGAAGTGTATGATAACGGCAGGCTCAAAATCGAAAAATATTTTGCCGATAATATGCAAAATACTGCCGCTAATCAAGAACCTGTAGCAATACCGTTCAAAATTTCCGATAAAATGCCAAAGGTTATGATTCAAGGCGGCGAAGTCAGCTTTACTGACCTTAAAACAAAAAACAATATTAAACTAATGAACGATAAAATACTTATTGATAAAACAATTTTGAATAAGCATGCCCGCATAGCGCTGACAGGCAAAGTAGTTGCCAATGACAAAGAAAATATGGTTTATGACCTAAATATTGATACATTTCTGCCGGATATGACTAATCAGGAGGTTAAAAAAGAAGCAGAAGCAATATATTTTGATTTTGTAGACGAGTTTATCAAATATGACTTCAAAGCCAATATTAAATCTGACCTTAAGATAACTCAAAAGAAAGATAATTTAAGAATTAACGGCAAATTTGATGCGGATAATATAAGCTTTGTTATAGATAAGAAGACACTCCCTCAAAGCAATATTCATGCCGTATTTAAAAATGAAAAGATATCTTTTGATGCCTTGCTTGCATTATGTGATAACGAAAAAGCGGCTATAAAAGGGGTTATAAATAATTCCAAACACCCTGATATTGCATTGAATGTTTTGACAGAAAAAATAAGCATTAATAATCTTCAAAAAATCGCTATAGCTGTTTTCAGCTCTTTGAATATTCCTAACGATTTGAACAAAATTCAAACAAAAGGTTATATAACTTCTGACTTTGATTTAAAAACAAACCTTAAAAAATTTGAGTCGAAAGGCAAATTTGAGGTAGTAAACGGCGAAATCAGATATAACCTGCTGGGGCTTAATGTAACTGCTATCAACTCTTTAGTAGATATGTCAGGCAACGAGTTTAAAATAAATAAAACCACTGCATTGATTAACGGAACTCCTTTTAATATAACAGGCAAAATCACTTCTGATGCTGTAGCGGATATTTCTGTTACGACCAAAAACCTTAAAATCGCGCAGCTTGCCAATACACTTATGCCAGCAGACTTAAGAAAATCCTATGAAGTCCAAAGCGGTATACTGGATTTATCAATAGTTATCAAAGGCAAGCTGGAGGATATTAAGCCTGCTGTTAATATGCAGCTTGCAAATTTAAAAGCAAAAGATAAACTGAACAACATTACATTTATCAATAAATCCCTTAATGCCGATATAAAAACAAACGGTAAGGATTTTTCAGGGGATATAGCTTTAAATGATTCCAAAGCCATATTAAATGACCTTAACATGACCGCTGTTCTGCCGGCAGTTGCGGTAAGCATTACACCTAAAGTAATAACCGTTAAACCATCTACACTCTCTTTAAATAACTCAAATTTAGCCTTTGAGGGTATTATTAAAGAATACAGTACAAAACCTGATATAAACTTAAGCGCAAAAGGCAAAATTAACTCTTTGGATATTAAAGCATTTGTAGATAAGAGCCTTTACCCCTACGTAACAGCCAAAGGCTCTCTTCCTTTGCTGGTGAAAATAAGCGGTAACGATAAAAAAATAAACGTAAAAGCACAAATCATGGCAGATGCCCAAAATCATTTTACGGTAGCTACCATCAAAAAACTCGCCCAAAAAGACAGCATATTAAATATAGATACCTTAATAGAAGGGTCTAATATTAATATAACGGATGCCGGTTTATACATGGCTGCAGAAATTTTGGGCAATGATTTTGCTTCTCTAAAAACAGCAAATGAAGTCATAAAGTTAAACGGTCATATAAACGGCAACAAACTTAAAGGTATAAAATTAACAATTCCGCAAGAATTAAGCATAACAAACGATGCGCTGCCAAAGTCAAACGTAAATCTGAAAGCGAATATTAACATTGACGGCAATATGGCTTCACCGGCTTTGAGAGGAAATATAAACCTTTCAAGCGTCAGCATTCCCGACTATCTAATAAGAGCCCAAATAATCAATATAAATCTGAATTCTTCGTCTATTACAGGTGAGATATTAGGTTTGAATGTTAACGGCAACCCTATGGATATCGACTTTAGTGCTTCATCAAAAATCACAATGCCTTTTGTGGTTCACAATATGAAATTAGTATCATCTGATATTGATTTGGACAAAATTATCTATGCAACAACCAAATTCCCGCAAGCACCTGCCGGAACGGTTGTTTCTAACGCTCCTATGATACCTGTAACTATTTTAAACGGCAGTGCGAAAATTGCCAAGTTTAAAACAGGCACGATAGAAGCTTCTAACATTACTTCCGATTTTAAGCTTCATAACGATTTGCTTACGATAAGCCCTATGAAAGCGAACGCTTTTGACGGTAATGTTTCAGGCATGATTAAGTATAATCTTAAAAACCTTCATATGACGGCGGATTTAAACGGAAGCGATATGAACGCTAATAAAGCAGTTACAGCTCTGATTGCAATAAAAGACCAGCTGCAAGGCACATTGGATTTTACTGCAAAAATTGCCATGTCGGGTGATACTATGGAAAAACAGTTGAAGACAATGAGCGGAAATGCTTCGTTCAAGGTAAAGGACGGGCAGATGGGCAGTTTAGGGCGTCTTGACTTCTACCTTAAAGCGGGCAACATTCTCAATAACAGTTTTTTAAAATCAAATATTTATTCCGTCGTTAATACCGTTGCACCGTATAATACAGGTAAATTTGCAGTTATGGAAGGGGCTTTGTCCTTTAACAACGGATATGTCCACCTTAAGCCTGTGACATCAAGCGGTGAATATATGGCATTATTGCTTGACGGCAAGCTTAATATGCTTAACAGCAACGGGGATATAAAAATATACGGACGTTTAAACCAAAAACTGACAAGCCTTCTCGGGCCTTTGGCAGATATGAGTCTGGATAAAATCTTAAATTATATTCCTAAATTCGGTTCGGTACTCTCCGGCATGCTAAAAGCATTTAACGCTGTTGCTCCCGATAACACTATAAATAACATTCCGCAGCTTACCCCAAAAGCAAGCTCTAAAACCTTCAAGGTGGTTATAGACGGCAATACCATGAACCCGTCTTCCGTTAAGTCTTTCCAGTGGCTTAATACGGAAGAAGCACAGGAAAAGACCGAAGAGTCATTGTCTTCGCAATTGCAAATAAAAATCCCTAAAACAAAAGAAGAAATTATTGAACAAGTTAAAGAAATCCCCCAAATTAAACAGCTGCAAGAAAATGAAACTGTCAAAACTCTGCAGAACTTCGGCAAATTATTCTTAAAGCCCAAGGAAGAATAAAATTTTTCATGCTAAAATCAAGGTATGGCTAACTCAATAAAAATAACTTCAAACAACCTTAAAGATACGCAAAAAATCGCAGAAATTTTAGCTGATTTTTATATCGAAAATAATGGCGGACTGATTTGTCTTTATGGTGATATAGGGAGCGGAAAAACAGCACTGACAAGATTTATTGCAAAACGCACGGGAGTCGTCGAAAAAGTTACAAGCCCGAGCTTTGTTATCCTTAATGAATATCACTCGGGTAAAATCCCTCTTTATCACTTTGATTTCTACCGTCTTGAAAAAGAGGGAGTGAGCTCAATGATTGATGAAATAGAAACTTACTGTGAGCAGCCTGATACTCTTACGATTGTTGAATGGGCAGAATTTTCCGATAACAGACTACCCCCAAAAAGGTTGAATCTTAACATAAAATACATTGATGAAGACACAAGGGCTTTGGAATTGACCTGCGAAGAGGCAGCCCTTATAAAGGCTTTGAAAGAAAGGTTCAAGAACTATGAATATACTGGCGTTTGATACGAGCCTTCACAAAACCTGTATAGGCCTTAAAATAAATGACGATATAACAACAAAAACAATACTAAGCGATGAAAAAAACTACCACAGTGCATATTTGCTTGATACAATCGTAAAACTGCTTAAAGAAAATAATCTTACATTAAAAGACATTAATTTGGTTGCTACAAATATAGGACCGGGGAGCTTTACAGGAATTAGAGTAGGAGTAAGTATCGCAAAAACAATAGCGCAGACTCTTGATATTTCTTGTGTTCCAATAAATTCAGCGGAAATTTTAAGCAGAATTATTTCAGAGCCTTCTATATGTGCATTAGACGCCAGGAAAAATATGGCTTATGTCAAGCAAAGTAATGACAACACAGTATCAATGATTGAACTTTCCGGGCTTTTATCTCTTATCAAATCTAAAAATTGTAAAGTTATATCAGACAGTTCTTTAGGTGGGATTTTTATCAAAGAAGGAATTGAATATATTAATTTTGAAACGTCTGAAGCGGATTTTGGAAGAATTTTGCTTGAAATAACCGAAGAAAAAATTAACAGGCATAAACTTGTTAATTGGTGGGATTTGAAGCCTCTTTATTTGCAGCCTCCGCCAATCCATCAAAAAAAAATGAGCATTTATTAAGAATTGTTAAAAGTTTTCGTCAATAATAGCAAATTATTTTTTTATATTTGTTAAAGCACTTGTAAGTACGAATTTCATGTTATATAATAATTTTCTAAAGGAGATATTTATTATGCAAGTAAACAACAATTCTTCAGTTTCATTTGAGGGCGCTAAAAGAGCAGTTAAACCTAAGGCTAGCTCTACCCCTAAACCTAAGGCACCAAAAGCTGCTGCAGATGTGGTAAATATTGGTGCAGAGGGTGCAGCCAAAACTACCCTTAGACAAAAAATGAGCAATGGCGTGAAGGCGGTTAAAGATGTAGCAGCTAAAGTTAAAGCTAGAGTTGAAGGTGCTGCTATTAAAACGGGTAAATATATCCAAGAACATACGCCTAAAAAATTAGTAGGCTTCTTTGAAACCATTGGAACTAAAACCAAGTCCTCGGCTAAAGCTGTTTACAATGTTGCTAAAAAGCCGTTTGTAGTCGGTGTTGCCGTTACAGCTGCTGCTGTTGCTGCTGCTACTATTGCTACAACTAAATTATTGTCTAAACGTGATGCTGAAGAACGCGGTTTTGACTATATATAGTTAATAAAAAACTAATTAGCTAAAAGGAGACCTTTTCACCGGTCTTCTTTTACTTTGAACAGAGTATCTTTAAAAAAAAATAGTTACAAAACTTTAAAAAACTGCTAAAATATGGGAACATGTGTCAATTTTTGAGCATGATTTGTTTTTCTCTATTTATCAGGTGATGGTAGTAAGGAAGTGTCGGTTGAATTATAGTCAGGATAATCCCGAATTAACTTTTGGAGCGAATAACAATAAGACTAAGGAAGCAACAAGATTAGGGCATGCCAGCCCGATAAGGTCTGTGCAGAAGCAGGTGTACTCCCCCAAGAAGACATCTAACAGGCTTTTCGGCGGCTTTAACCAAAAAAATTCTTCCCAGAGTCTTTTCTCCATTCAAAATACAATGGATCCTATGGATGTATTGTATGATTTTTCGTCTATTGCGAAATCCAAACAATCATCCGAAGATGTTTATTATTTGCTCCACAATCTTATAGTTTCAAGAATGGGTTTGTCATTCAGTGCATTAGGTATTTTAAACTCACAATCGAATTGTATTAACATTAAATTGCTTGACAGAATAGCAAATTGCTATAATTCAAGGGTATTGTTAAACCAGCTGCATAATCCTATTGTAAAAGCTTTCAATGATAAAATACCCCAAACTATTCCGAATAATACCTTCCTGAATATCGATTATTTATCTGACTCCAAGACTCTTATTTTACCTATGATATATCAAGGTAATTGTCATGGCGTGCTTATTTTAGGCTACAGTGAGTTATCACAGCCTTGCAGCGATTTATTGCAGGTTTTGGTAGATTATTTAACACTGCATATTGTTAATTCACAATTAGCGGAAAAAACAAGCTTAACAAGTGATGTTGATATCTTAACAGGGCTTGCTACCCATCGTTCATTCCAGGAAAAACTATCTCTTGAACTTAAAAAAGTGCAAGAAACCGGCAAACCTGTTTCTGTAGTAATTTTTGACGTTAATAACATTTCACAAATTAACAGAGAATTCGGGCATGCCAAGGGCGATGAAATTATCAAACTTGTATCAGAGAAAATCAAACAAAATATACGCAGTGTAGACGTAGCAGGAAGATACGGCGGTGATGAAATAGCGCTTATTCTGCCTGATACGGATAATTCAGAAGCAAGTTACATCACAGAGTATTTAAACTACAGTTTATCCTGCTGTCTTGTTGATGACGTTGGTACTTTAAAGGTTAGTGTCGGTCTTGCTACTTATCCGACTTGTGCCAAAGAACAGGAAAAATTATTAATCCTGGCTGAACAAGCAATGATAATCTCGAAAAACAAAGGCTACAAGAACGGAATATCGGTAGTTGTTAATGCTCAGGATATAAATTTCTGGAATGATGCAGCGTTAGACTCTTTTGCGGCTGTTATTGCAAAAAGACACAGCCAATTAGGTTTAAATTTTGAAGAAGAACTTGTTAATAAGTTCCATAATGACTCTACAAATTCGAATAATCATATTTTAGACGTTGTAACATCACTTGCAGGCGCAATTGATGCTAAAGATACTTATACAAAAGGTCACTCACAATCTGTTTCAAGGTATTCCGAAGCGTTGGCAAGGGCATTAAATTTACCGGATGAAGAAGTCGAAAGAATTAAGTTAGGCGCTTTATTGCATGATGTAGGCAAAATCGGCATTCCTGAAAATGTTTTAGGCAGACAAGGCAAGCTTGAAGACGACGAATGGGAAATAATGCGGCAGCATCCTGTTATCGGTGCTGAAAAAGTACTCGCCCCTGTTGAAGCGTTAAGAGATTTAATCCCCATAGTAAAACATCACCATGAACATTGGGACGGTTCAGGCTATCCTTCCAACTTGAAAGGTGAAGAAATACCTTTGGCAGCAAGGATTGTTGCCGTGGCAGACACCTTCCATGCTCTTATCAGCGACAGACCTTACAGAAAAGGGTTACCTATTGAAAAAGCTGTAGAAATCCTAAGGGTCGGTTCAGGAATTCAATGGGATAAAGAACTCGTCAGAAAGTTCATAACTATTGCACCGTCATTAATTACAACTATTTAAAATTATAACATCTTAGGTTTAACATCAACATTTGAACCTATTGTAGGTGGCGTATCTGCTTGAGCTGTTGCTGCGGGAGTTGATGTTTGTGCTGTAGTATTATTTGTTGCAGTTGCTTGAGTGTTTTGAGTTTCTGTTTTTGTTTCTGTATTGTTTTGTTTATTTTCGGTTTGGTTATTTTGTTGTTTTTGATTAGTTTTGCTGGCATTTTTATTTTGTGCGCCAAAAACTGTAGAAGCTTTGCCGTTTAAGCCTGCCATACCAAGCCCTGCTCCGTTTCCTGATGAGCCGATAGAATTATCCTTGTTATCGGCGTTGGCTGTGTTTACATTATCGTTATCGTCAGCTTTGCCTGCTTCTACTGATTTTTTCAAGGCTTCTGCTTGTGTGTAAATATCATTATTATTATCTGTAGCTTTGCTTGAAGAATCTTTGGTTTCTTCCGAGTTTTGATTGATTTTTTGCTGGTCGGTATTCAATCCTGCGAGTGTATTTTGAGCTTTGTTAAAATTATTTGTGCCTTGGGTTTTGTTTGTTTTGCTTTGGTTATTAAAATTAGTTGCAAGGTTTTGTTGCGTGGTTTGTTGACCCCTGTTTTGGTCACTTGCCGCTTGTTTTTGGTTACTGCTTTGTTGAGCAGCACTGCTTGCGACACCTGCCGCTTGTCCTGCTATTGTCATTACAGCCCCCGCCTCTTTATTTGTTACACCTAAGGCGCCTGTTACAACACCTACAGCTTTTTGTGCTATTCCGATGCCGTCTTGTACAGTTCCTTTGATATCCAAAGCTAATCCTTTTGCATATGTATATGGCGTTGCCATAAAACTTTTCCCTAATGCTTGGTCAAGTTTTCCAAGCAAACTTGTATTTTCTCCTGTTGCTTGTTGTGTTTGACCTGTAGCTACCTGAGTATCCCCCAATGCGGTAAGAGCACCGCCTGCAGTTGATAAACTTTGAGAGGTTGTTTGCAGTGCCTGGGATGTTGCGGCATCTTCTTTAGCCCCTGCCGACTGAGTATCTGCCTGTTGTTTAAAGTTATTTGCCGCTTGGGTCGCTTTTGTAGCCTGAGCGGCTTGTTGCTCACCCTTAGCTACCTGTGTTTGTGCCTGCTGGGCTGCTATTTCTTGTGATTGTGTTTGAGCCTGAATCAGCTGCTGAGATACTGCTGCCTGTGCTGCACTTTCTTCACCGGCTTTTTGCGAATCTTTGTTACCTTCCTGACCTGTTATCATTTTGTCAAAGCTGCCGTCAACTTTTGATTTTTCACCGTCAGACATATTTGAATCACTCATTATTGCGCTTGTTTCTGATTTAACGCCGGAAATATCCTTACTGTCAGATTTTTCTACATTTGTATCCACTGTAGTTTGTTCGCCCTTAACACCTGTCTGTCCTTGTGTTTTATTGTCTGTTTTATTTGTATCAGCTTTAAGTACACTTTTATCTCCGGCTTTGACCTTACTCTTTAAGCCTCCGATTTTACTTTTTTCTCCATTTCCTCTTGACTCTGTGGATTTAGCCGAGTTTTCTGCCGAGCCTGCCGTACTTTCAAGTGTATTGAATTTTTGTGCAAGACTGGCATATTCCTGGTCTCTGTTTCCTCTACCATCTTCATCTTCAACTTTAGCGGAATTGTTTTTTGGGGAAGTGCCTGAAGAAACATCTTGTGATTTATCCGTTTTAAACATATTTTTCATTTTTGCCATAAATCCTTCTTCTTCTTCAGGTTGCAGGTCGTTGGCTTTTGAATTGCTGAAGCTTAAGCCTAAGCCGTCTTGATAATTTTCGTCAAGTTTAGCTAAATCTACGCCACCGTTTTGGTTAGATTCTTGTTTTTGTCCAAAAATACTATTATCATTATTGGCGTTGATAGATTTTGAAGTATCAAAAGGATTAATATTGCTTGTTGAGTTAAAAGGATTTGTAGAACCTGCAGAATTTATTCCTGAAGTGTTATTATTGTTTGATGCTTTTAATGAAAGCCCTGCTTCTATACCCGAACCCGATGAAGATAGTTTCATATTCTTTGCATCGGCCGACATAATACTGTTCAACTGGTCAGGCTGCTGACCTGAAACATTAACATTCCCGTTTTCACCTTGCTTCTTTTTAAGAAGTTCGGCGATTTGTTGGCTATTTTGTTGTTGTTTTAATCCAATTGCCATGCCATGCTCATTTTTATGCTATACTGTATATATAAAAAATATATACGATAGAAAATTGCCTTTTTTAAAAAAAATTTATGTTATAATAAGTTTTAAGACAGGAGAGAATTTGTGAAACGTCAAGCACAGAGCCTAATTGAATACTTTATTATACTGATTATTATAATGCTTTTATCTTCAATTATATTGATATTTTTCAAGGCTCTTTTTGTAAGGACTTCTTCCGAAAATGACATACATGTTCCTGCTTCCAAAGAAAGCCGGCAGAGCGAAGAGAACTGCTCTTCCGTAGGCGGGGAATGGGATTATAAAAACGGTATTTGTGAGCCGAAATAATTTTTATTTATTTTTTTGATATACTATTTTTGCTTGATAACATTTAAGAGGGGAAAGATGACTAATTGTGAACTAAGATATACAGAAATGTCCGAGACAGGCTTGGGAATCAGCATAGAAGTGAATTCTACCTTGTATCATGGGGAGTCTGATTTTCAGACTATTGATATTATTGATACCAAACCACTGGGAAGAATGCTTATATTAGACGGTTTAGTGATGACCAGTGAAAAAGATGAATTTTTTTACCATGAAATGATATCCCACATTCCTTTAAATTCACATCCAAACCCCGGACAGGTTCTTGTAATAGGCGGAGGCGACGGCGGAACCGTCAGAGAAGTTTTGAAGCACAAAAGTGTAGAGAGAATTGTTTTATGTGAGATAGACGGTGAAGTTATAGAAGTTTGCAAAAAATACCTGCCGACTATAGCAGGTGAGCTTGATAACCCTAAAGTTGAGCTGCAAATCAGGGATGGGGTTGAATATATAAAATCACAAAAAGACCAATTTGATATTATATTAATTGATTCGACCGATCCGCTGGGACCCGGGGTAGGGTTATTTACCGAGGATTTTTATACCAACGTTAAGTTAGCGTTAAAAAAAGGCGGTATAATGGCGGCACAATCAGAATCGCCTTTTGCGGATAAAAAAGAAATCCGTTTAATGTATCCTCTTTTAAAAAAAGTGTTCCCTATAGTTAAAACCTTTGTAGGTCCTATTCCTGCATATCCCGGAGGATATTGGTCATGGGCGTTTTGTTCGGTGGATTCAGAACCTCTTTCATATATTAATGAAGCTAATGCGGATGAAGTTTCCAAGTCTTGTAAATTATACAATAAAGACCTACATTCAAGCGCTTTTGTATTACCTAACTTTGTTAAAGAACTGGTTGAAAAATGTTAACAGGTCCTTTTTTATCAAAAGACTGGATGTGTGCTAACCCTGATTATAATTCATCTGATTGGGTTTTATTAGGAATGCCTTTTGATGCTACATGTTCTAACAAAAATGGAACAAGGTTCGCCCCTGCTGCTATAAGAAGCGCATCCTGGGGGCTTGAGGAGTATTCGCTCAATGCTGAAAGAGAACTGAGCGAGGTAAGTTTTTTTGATGCGGGTGATTTAGAATTTCCAATCTGGGGTGTACCTAAAACCCTTGATATTATAGAAACTAATGTAACATCTGCGCTTGATGACGGTAAAAAGGTGTTTGGAGTTGGCGGAGAGCATCTTGTTACTTTAGGAACGCTAAAGTCCTATTTTAAAAAATATAATGACCTTGTATTAATACACTTTGATGCCCATGCAGACTTGCGTGAGGAATATTTAGGCGAAGCGCTCTCTCACTCTACGGTTATACGCAGGATTTTAGAATTTTTGCCTGCTTCAAATCTTGTGCAAATAGGTGTCCGCTCGGGCGAAAAAGCTGAATTTGAATGGATGAAAGCTAATAAGACCCTGATATCATCTCAGGAAGATTTCAAAACCCGCTTGGGCGAATTCAAAGGATGTCCGGTTTTTATAACCTTGGATATTGATGTTTTGGATTCTTCGCTGGTTCCCGGAACAGGAACTCAGGAGGCAGGCGGAATGTTTTATAATGAGCTTATATCCTGGCTGAACTTAATTAAAGGTCAAAATGTGGTGGGTATGGATTTACTTGAAGTATCTCCCGATTATGACCCGTCAGGCGCTTCTGTCGCTGTTGGCGCAAAATTAATCAGAGAAATGCTCCTGTTATTTGCTTAAAGCGTTTGCTTTTGATAATGAAGCGGTAATAGCTTCTGTAATTTTAGAAACTTGTATCACCGATATATTTTTTTCGGTTTTAAGTTCATTTGTATACTTAGGTATAATAGCTTTTTTAAATCCCAGCTTGGCGGCTTCTTTTATTCTGGGTTCAATCTGATTAACCGGTCTTATTTCCCCCGACAGGCTAAGCTCTCCTATTATAACGGTTTCAGGGTCAATACATACATTTCTTGCACAGGATGCAATCGCCATTGCAACTCCTAAATCAGCGGCAGGTTCATTGATTTCTATTCCGCCTACAACAGATACATAAATATCATGTTTACTGAGATTTAATCCTAATCTGCGCTCAAGTACAGCCAAAATTTGCAGCATTCTGTTATACTCCAGCCCCGTTGCCACACGTCTTGGTGAAGGGTAGGATGTCGGACCTGCAAGAGCCTGCACCTCTACAAGCAAGGTTCTTGAGCCTTCATTTGTTGCTATTACAACACTTCCTGATATAGTGTTGTCCTGCCTGTGAGAGAGGAATAATTCGCTCGGGTTTTTGACCTCAACAAGCCCGTGGTCCTCCATATTAAAGATACCCACTTCATTTGTCGAGCCGAAACGGTTTTTAATAGAGCGCAAAATTCTGTAAAATTTATATCTTTCGCCTTCAAAATAAATCACTGTATCTACCATATGTTCAAGCACTTTTGGACCTGCAATCGTTCCGTCTTTTGTTACATGTCCTACTATAATAATCGTTGTTCCCGTTGTTTTTGCTATTTCAATGAGTGTACAGCAGCATTCACGGACCTGTGATACACTGGCGGGCGAGCTTGAAATTTCATCGGAATAAACAGCTTGTATACTGTCTATAATTACAACTTTAGGGTTTGCGGTTTCAATCGCCTTTTTTATTTCATTTATGTTTGTTTGTATTAAAACATCAAGATTATCAGTGTTTATGTTTAACCTTTGAGCTCTAAGCTTTATTTGTTTTGCGGATTCCTCAGCTGAAATATAAAGCACGGGTATATTTTTAGCCAGGCTAGCGGAAGATTGAAGAATAAGGGTTGACTTTCCGATACCGGGGTCACCTGCTATAAGCACAAGTGAACCTTCTACCAGACCTCCGCCCAAAACTCTGTCGAATTCGCTTAAACCGGTTGAAAACCTTGTGTTTTCATCTATAGAAATCTCATGTATTTTTTGAATTTTGTTCTCCTGCACGGATGATGATATTGTAGCGGTTTTCACCTTGGCAATGGAAACTTTTTCTTCGACAAAACTGGACCAGGAATTACACTCATGGCATTTCCCCAAATACGCAGGTGATTCGTATCCGCAAACTTGACATACCCATTTTGTTTTAACTTTTGACATAAATTACTTAATACCGAGATATCTGGCTGTACAGCCCCAATTAAATCTTTTTATCATATCACATTTCTTTTGGGGGTTTAATATATCTTCTCTTATACCGGCAGGGGCAATACCGTTTTTAATTATGTAAACTTTTAAAATATCCTGACCAATGATGTTAGGTGGTTTACCGCCGTTTGTATCTATATACAAAGCCGCACAGGTACCTATTATATTAGAATCATTCGAGCAGCCCGGAGAAATCAACTCTGCCATTATAAACTCACCTTCATTGGTTTTAAGCCCGGGTTTTTTAAGCCCTTCCCAAAGCCAATTTGAAGACCAGCATCCTTCTTCTTTGGCATCATCACAAATCAAATCTATTTGCAAAAGCTGCGAATATGCGTTTATTATTTCCTTTTCGTTGTTAAACCTGTTTACAAAATTACTGTTGCCTGCAATATTTTTAGACGCATAATCAATCTTATTATACATAGACCCGCAGCTTCTCTTTAAATCCGTAAAACGGATATCAGCTAACATCGGTTTTATAATTAATACGTAGCCAAAGAAAAACATAAAAACTATGAATGATATTTCTATTGCCGATAATGCTTCACGGTTCTTGTTTTCCATTATACTTTATTATCCTCTTTATTATTATTCTAATTATATACTATTATTATGTTTTTGTTAAATTTTAGTTAGCATAAATTCTCATATAATTCCAATAGCTTCTGAAAACTTTTTTTACATAATTTTGTGTTTCAGGGTACGGGATATTTTCTATAAATTCATCCCCATCTTCATAGGTTAAGGATTTTGCCCATTTGTTAACAGACCCCGCCCCGCCGTTATAAGCACAAACCTCAAGCATAGGTTTATTATCAAGCTGATTTCTAAGCTGTTTTAAATACCGTGTTCCATATTTTATGTTAGTTTCGGGGTTGAATAGCAAAAATTCATTTATCTGACCAAATCCGTTATTCAAGGCGATTTCTCTTGCAGTAGAGGGCATTAGCTGCATAAGCCCTACGGCATTTGATGAACTTAGCGCAAGATTGTTAAAATAACTCTCTTCCCTTATCAACGCAAGAAGCAAATACGCATCTAAACTGTTTCTTGCCGAATATTTATTTATCAGCTCACCGAAATAAACCGGGTATACAAAATGCCATCTTTTGTCTGTACGAACGGGTTTATCGTTCATTTCTTCCACGGCATCCCTTGCTGTAGTTGCGGCTTTTGATTTTAAGCCTTTTCTGTACAAAATCCAACTTTCTATGAACGGCTCTTTAAAATCATGGAATATATCTATAGTATCAAAATCTTCTACCAGTAAGAGTTCTGCCGTTGTTGCAGTAAACTTGTTTTTAATTTCGCTGTAAGAATATGGCAGTTCAAGCTCAAAATCAATATTTTCTATACGATTTTTCTTATTTGCAGACCACTTAGGGTCTTTTCCGCCGTCAAGTTCGTTCAATCTTCCAAAAGCCCTAAACGCATAATAATCATCGGGGTATTTGTTAAGAATTCTTGTATAGATTTTTTTTGCCATATCTTTGTTATGTTCTTTTTCGTAAATTTTCCCAAGCCAAAAATTAACTTTTGGCGCGGATTTTGTATTGGTGAAATTATTCAAATGTTTTAGGGCATATTGTTTGGCTTCCTCATAATTTTTATTCTGATAGGCATTCCATATAAGCTGCCATAAAGCTTCTGATGAATAATTACCCTTTAAATGGTTATCCATAATTTTTTTATACAATACTAAAGCCCGGCCTTTATCCAAATAATTTGCCTTGTTATAAAGCGCTATATCTTCAATATTTTTTTGTGCCAGTACAATGTCTGTTAATTCATCCCAGGCCAATGATTTAGAGGCTGACATAGCAGCATAAGCGTACATGGCGTTTTCCACCTGCTGCAAATCAGAACTTGTCGAATAATTTTGAAGCCCCTGCCTGATTATATCTTTAGCATTTTTATAATTGTTAACAGCCTGATAAGACTTGGCAAGATAGTACCAGCTCTTTGAAATACTTATATCTTTGAGGAAAAAAATTGCTTCGCTGAATTTTTGGGCATTATAATAAACTAACCCGATATTATACCGCTCATCATTGGAGAGATTTGCTTTATTTGTAATCAGGTTGTTTACGCAGTCTTGAGAAAATCTTCCGTCTGAGCTTTGGGAAATATATTTTTTCCAGTACTTTATTGCAGTTTCTTTATCCTTTTGACTGTACATTTCTGCCAGGTAATAATAACTGCCTGTTTCAAAGTCAGTATCTTTATGAGCATTAATAATATTCTCAAATTCACCTTTTGCCAAATCAATATTTTTTGAGCGCAAATAAGATTTTGCCAAATCATATTTTGCCTGCAGATACAAATAACTTCCCGGATATTTAGATATCAATGCTTTGAGATTTTTTTGCACAGATGCTTCATCGCCCGTTTTAGCCGCACATTGAGCTTGTAAAAACAATACCGCATCGTAAGCTTCATATCGCGGCGAAATGGTCATTAAGGTGGAGAAAGCTTGAGAATATTCCTCGTTTTCTTTTTGTTCCATTGCGGTTTTGTATATTTTCCTGTAATGTTCGGCGTTGTTAAATATACTTCCGTACTGAAAATACTCATATCCTGCTACACCGGCAAAAAATATGAGAAATGCTATTATTAAAAATTTTATTACAGTATTAGATTGTTGTTTTGCCAATGTTATTCCTCTATTCTCACTGTATTTTTAACTTCCGGCGTTATCGGCGAATTGTTTTTCAAATAATCTATCAACATTCTATCAAGAAAATAATATGTATGTTTTGGATTTTTTGAGTTTTTAAATTGAATGTATCCGTCTCCGCCGTTAAACAAAAAAGAATCCGTTGCAACGCTGTAATAACGTTGAAGGTCCAAAGGTTCAGAATTTATAAAGACGTTTTTTACCCTTGAGCCTTTTTTCAGAATTTGTGTCAGGTTTTCATTCATCACCATCGGTTCTTTTTTTAAGTCAATCGTATAATCTATATTATACACCTGAAGAAAAGAGTTGGAAGGTTTCGGATAAAGCCTTGCACTATTTTCAAGTACAGATAAAATATCTTTGCCCTTAACCTGTGAAATGACTACGTAATTTTCAAACGGCAAAAGTTCAAATATATCTTTGTAAGAGATTTCCCCTGCAGGAATAATCCCGCCCTGTCTTAAACAACCCGAAACGCTTATTGCGCATTCCGCTTCGGGGAAAGCTGCCAGTTCCGCCTTGTTGAGTAAACTGCCTGCGGTGGTTAAATTTGTTCTTATAAAGTCTTTCTTTGAATTTATGGGAAGGGTTGTAGTACCGGCTGTTTCATTTTGGTAAATTTCAAGCTGCTTTGTGTATATTGATATATAATCTTCTATTTCTTTGTTTGTATTTATTGAGGCATCTATCGGGATAAGCTGAAAATCAAAATCAGTGATTTTATCATTTTCAACATTCGCAACAATTTTGCCTGCATATACACCAAATTCGCCATTTTGTGTGATGTATACATTTCCTTTCTTTTTTTCAATAACAACGGGCTTTCTCAGAAGAGTATGAGAGTGTCCCCCTATAATTAAATCAATATTATCTGTGTTTTTTGCTATTTCAATATCTTTGTTAATTCCGCTATGGGATAAAACAATAATTATATCAGTGCTTTTATCGATTTTTTTTACTATTTTTTTTATTGTTTTTATTTCATCAAGGACTTCATATTCTTCAGGGTTACTGTCTGTTGTCGCCTTTATTGATTGTGTAGTAACTCCGATAATTCCCGCTTTTATACCGTTAACATCTTTTATAATGTAATCTTTTACAAGTTTATTTAACTGCCTGTCTTTAAATTTTATATTCGCGGATAAAAAAGGGACATTTGAAGTAGAAATTGAATACTTAAGGCTTTCAAGCCCATGGTCAAATTCGTGGTTTCCTAATGTAATAGCATCATAGTTTTGTTTTTTTAAAACTTCCAGATTTATATCATCTTTAAAAACCTTATAGTACAGCGTTCCCTGTGCAAAATCGCCTGCATCAAGGATTAAAGTCTTATTATCTTTTACAAAAACCGCCGCCCGCCTTGCTGCGCCGCCTACATCTGTCAAATTTTTATAATCTACGGGTTCTAATCTGCCGTGCAAGTCGTTTGTTGTATAAATGGTTATTTCTTTAGCAAAACTTATTGCACAAAATAAAAAGGTTAATATTAAGCTATATAGTATCTTTTTCATAAACACATTATAGCAAAAATATTTTATTTTAATTATGGTTCAGTATTAAACAACCACACTTTGCGCTTGTTTAATCACATTCTCCAAAGCCTCCAATGCATCGGAAGGAAGTTTATCCAGACCTGCTTTTTCGGTTGCTCTTGATTTTACGAATTCAATTCTGTCGTTCATCCTTTTAATAAATTGGTCAGCATAGTCTGTATCTTTAAAGGAAACATCAAAGTCGTCCAATCTCATAATTTCAATGTCAGAGAAGTTTTCCCATTTTTCAAATTTTGCCGCACCTTCAACAATAGCTTCAATAATACCCAACGTATGTTTAGGCTGAACTTTTTTACCCATAAAATCGCCGGTATTTAAGATGTAGCAATCAACCCCGTCATCAATAAGTTGTTTAAATCTTGTATAATCCATCTCTAAAGGGTAAGTTCTAAACGGGTTGGCATAAGGTTCAACAACTAAAGCATTCGGGTCAACACCTGCCGCCAGTCTTTCCGCACTGGAGCGCTTTGTTGCAAGGGTAGCGCCCATTGCCGAACCTAAAGAAGCGCCGCTTAATTTTAATACCGGAGGGATAGTAGGGTCTTGCATCAGCCAAAAAATAGCGTTAATAGGTTCATCAATCCTGTCTTCTCTGTTTGGCGACCAAAGTTTTGATTTAACGGCTCTTCCGTTACCGTTTCTGATATCCTCCGTTATTGAGTAAAGTTTGCCGTCTTCGCCTAAAATTACACCGTTATTTTGCTGTGTAATGATATATTTATTATCTTCACAGCCCATCGGATAGTCCTGAGTTTTGTCAAAATAAGCAGGTTCAAGTGCGATAGAGTATTTGTCTTTAACATTTACTATTAACGCATCATCGTGCAGTACCGTAATATCATACTTGTTATTGTGGCGCGCATGGGTAATTGTGGACTTGCCGCTGCCTGATAGTCCGAATACAGCTACAGAGTACTTCTTACCGTTTTCAAGGTTGTATCTTTTCAACCCGCCGTGGCAAGAGGCGTAACCGTTTCTTGCTGCAGCACCCCAAGCTAATGTTAAGGTGCCTTTTTTATGTTCGCCAAAGTATCTCATACCTAAAATAGCCGCTACGTTGTGTTTAGGGTCAAAGAAAGTTAACCCGTACGGAAAATCAGGATGGGTCCAGTCAGGGTCAGAGAATACGAAGATGTCGCCCTCTGGAATCTCTCTGGAGTTTTTGTACATTTTGCCGTATTCTTCGTTAAAATATTGGAAATTCAACATCCAGCTGTACATTACATTTTCAAAGCCTTCGGGAATTAAAAGATGAGCTTTTACCATAAAATCTTCATCTAAACCGACAACAACCTCTGTTTTGTACATTAATTTGAATCTTGTATTATAAACAGCTTCTCTGATTATAGGCATTAAATAACTCAAATCACAGTCCGGCTCTCCGACTATTTTTCTTGCGGCAGAACACCTGCCTACTACTGTACCGTCATTAAATAACAGTTGATTTGCGCCTTGGGGCAAACCTATTTTTTGAGGTTCAAACACAGGCATGCCGGTTAACTCAACTGTACCTAGGCTGCTTTGAGCCAACTTATAAGCTTCACTTACTGTTTGTATATGTTCTGTATTGTTGCCGTAGAAAGGCGCCATAATAGTAGCGCGTGCGGCAGAAGTAATATTCTTCAACTCTTGCGAATTTCTAAAAAATTCTATTGTCGCCATTTTTTCTCCTTTTTATTAAATATTTCTATCGTTTTTTATATATCTCCAACAGTTACTTTAACATTATTAGTGCCGTCTTGTATAGTTAAAGTTCCGTCAAGATTTATGTTTTTTACAATCCCCGTTATTTTTTTGTCCATGTTTTTTACGGTTATTTCTTTATCAAGTATATCTGTCCTTTTTTCATAATCTTCTTTTATCATCACAAATCCGGTTTGCATAAACTCGTCGTATTTAGCAAAGAAGTTTGTAAGAACATTTTCTATAAATTCATTTCTGTCAACAGCTTTGTTGATTTCTAAATTTAAAGCCGTTGCAGGTTGGTCTATATTTAACAAATCCTCTTTATCAAAATTAAGATTTACACCCACGCCCAAAACAAAACCTTCTATTTGGGTACCTTTAAAAGACGATTGCGCCAAAATTCCTGATATTTTTTTGCCGTTTATGAGAATATCATTCGGCCATTTTATAAAAGGCTGCAGAGGATATTTTTCAAATTCTTCGCATAGTACAATACACATTAGCTGGGTTAAATTTTGCAGGTTTTGAAGATTTTCCGGTTTTGGTTTTAGCACTATTGAAAAATATGCATTCTCGGGTTTATAAGATATCCATTTTCGTTTAAACCTGCCTTGAGCGTGGGTCTGCTTTTGCGCCGATATAACGCTTTTATGAGCCAATTCTTTGAGGTGTGCCAAAGCATAGGTGTTTGTTGAATTAAGAGTTTCAAAGTTAATAAGTTCGTACATATCTGCCTTATTAATTCCATCTAACTTAGTATAATATCATAAATAACCTTGTATGAACCAAACAAATATGCTGTTTAAAAAAAATATTTTTGGTACATAATACTATTAGAACATTGAAAAGTTTATATGGGGACGTTTTGGATTTGACAAGGCGATCGATTGACTCAGACTGCGAATCGGAGCGCTGTTCTCCGTTATCAACGAGCAAAAACACAAATGGCAACAATGTCAGAAAAGTTGACTTCGCATCTCACTTTGCACCAGCTGCAGTAGCTGCGTAACAACAGTCAACCACTCAATAGGTCCTGCCGGCCGATTTATTGGGTCACTTACGCCGGATGCGCTTAGCGGATAGCAATAAACTAAGCTAAGCCTATTGCTAAAGTCAGGCATGGCGTAAAATATGCTTTGTCTTAGTCTAAGGTGTACGTGTTTTCACCGGATTAAGATGAGATTAACTAAAACACTACGTTCGTAGATGTTTGATGATTTCCGTTTTGGACGAGAGTTCGAATCTCTCCGTCTCCACCATTATTATAGTTACAAAAGGGCTTGTAGCGCAGCTGGTAGCGCAGTTGACTCTTAATCAATTGGTCGTGGGTTCGAGCCCCACCAAGCCCACCATTAAAATAGTTCTACTTATAATTTCTATTAAACTTTCTGCGGATTATTTTTAATTTTATCCTGTTTATAATACAAACAGCTATAATTTGACAGACAGAATGGAAAATGTGACAAGTAGAATGGAAAAATTTTAATTTTGAGAAAATCAAGTCGGAAGTTTTTCCAAACTGATTGTCAGACATTCAGAATATAAATAACAGACAGAATGAGAATTCTCATTTTAGGTAATCGAAACAAGAGGGAAGTTACTTCCTCGTTTAAAAGCGGAAAAGGGCATTTTAAAAGCTTTGTAAACACTTCCTACTTTAAGGGGA